>JAUWNI010000149.1 GCA_030612705.1 Phycisphaerae bacterium
ACGTTTCAGGTGCACAGCGCGGCCGGCTCGTCCAACGTGGCGACGGTGACGCTGATGTACATATCGTGCATCGGCGACCTCAACGACGATGGCGTGGTGGACCTGTCCGACTTGGCCGAGCTGCTGGCCCATTACGGCATGCCCAGTGAAGCCGAGTACGAGGACGGCGACCTCGACGGTGACGGCGACGTGGACCTGTCCGACCTGGCGGAACTCCTGGGTCACTACGGCAACGTGTGCTATTAGAAGAAGAAAAGGAAAATGGGTCAGGTGCCGCACGGTCATTTAACGCGGCTTGAACGCCAGGGCCTGCTCCCGTGACCAGACGCCGGGGATCTTGGTGCCACACTTGGGGCATTTGCCGGACTTGATCGTGTTGGATGTGACCCGGAAGCCGACGCGTTGGATCAATTCGTGCCCGCAGCTATGGCAATACGTGTTTTCGCCGGGGTGCATCGGCACGTTGCCGGCGTAGACGTAATGCACGCCCGCGTCGAGTGCGATCTCGCGACAGCGCTCGAGCGTCGGGATCGGCGTTCGCGGCAGGTTGGTAACGCGGTATGTCGGGTGAAAGCGCGTGAAGTGCATCGGCACGTTCGGACCGAGGTGCTTGAGCACCCATTTGCTCATCTGCTTGATCTCGTCCGGGGAATCGTTGAGCGTGGGAATGATGAGAACCACCAGCTCGAACCAGATGCCGATGTCCTTGAGTATCTCCAATGTAGCCAACACGGGTTTGAGATGGCCCGCGCACCATTGGGTATAGAACGTCTCGGTAAAAGCCTTTAAGTCGATCTTGACGCCGGTCAGATGTCGGCATAGCTGGCGCAGCGGCTTTTCCTGGATGTAACCGTTGGAGATCATCACGCTGCCGATGCCGTGCCGCCGTGCCAGGGCGGCGGTATCGTGCATGTACTCGTAAAAGATGACCGGCTCGGAGTATGTGTACGCGATGGTGTGAGCGCGACGCGATTTGCAAACCGCCACCAACTTCTCAGGCGTGATAAGAACGCTCTCCACCTGTTCCGGTCGGAATTGGCTGATCCGCCAATTCTGGCAGAACTTGCACTCGATGTTGCAACCCGCTGTCGCGATCGAGAACGCGGTCGAGCCCGGAATGTAGTGAAACAGTGGTTTCTTCTCGATCGGGTCGACGTTTGCCGAGCACAGGGCCCCGTACACGAGCGTCTGATACTCACCCCCCTGGTTCTCGCGCACACCGCAATAACCGCGTTCCACGTCGGCCACCACGCACTCGCGCGGACAAAGGGTACACCTGACCTGGTTTTCGGCGAGCTTCTCCCAGAACATGGCCGGGTGACGGGCGAGGCCTTCGAGCTTTGGACCGTTAAGCGCCCCGGTCCCAGCCCCGTCCTGTTGAGCCAGGGCAAACCCGGTTTTCCCCAACACGCACGCGGCCCCGCAAGCAAAGCCCCAACGCACCAACTCGCGCCTCGATAGAGAATTCGTCAGGGTCTTGCTTGAGGAACCGCGGTCTTCAGCTTGCGCGACGCCGCGCGGGCTTAAGCCCGCAACTCCTTCTCTACCCTCACTGCTCCGCGCGAATACATTCCCGAGGTTGTCCATTTTATACCTCGACGCGCTCGATCTTGCTCAGGTCGGCGACACCCAACCCGCGAACGCCGGCCGTGGCGATGTGCTTGGCCGGCCGTTTTTCATCCGAGAACGACTTGAGCCCCTTTTCCTTGCGATGCCTTTCGAGCAAATCGGCCGCCACGGCGTCGGCGGCCACATAGTCGCTACTGACAATCAACCCGCCGAACGGCCAGGAAAAACCCGGATGTTTGCCCGGGCCGGCGTTGTACTGGGCACGCGTGCCGTCGCACACGGTCAGCTTCCATTTCGGCCGGATGTAGCGGTGCGAGACGACATCCACAATGTAGGGATCGCAGTTGTTCTCGTGATACTTGTTCGGATTATGAATCGCCCCGAAGAAGTTCTTCATCCCCAGGCTGACGCCGGCTAGATTGTGGTCCTTTAGCACCGGCACGGAGATCAATACATCAACTTGCTCGGCAACGATCCGTGAAAAACACGATCCGATCCGACCGCTGCTCTCAATCTCTGCTTGATAACCGCTGCCGTAGCGCTCGGCGTCCGTCCCGCGACACTGCACGCCGCTGCCCGACTTGTTGAGCTTGAAGCCCGCGTTGACCAGTTCCACGTCGAACCGGTCCCAGATAATGATCTTCTTATCCGGCACACCCGCCTGCCGCAGGCCGGCGACGATCGCGTCAACAACCGCCGGCTGCGTCGAACGCCCGAGTGCGTTGACCTTGATGCCAACGCGATCGCCGGGCTTGAACAAACGGCGCCAGGCGGCGGTCGCGTCCGAAGCGTCCGTAAGCTTTTGCATCGACGTGTTCAGCAGTTTGCGCAGCAGGTCGCGGTGCTCACTGACCTTTTCGCGCGTCAGCTTTTCGTCGCGCGCGATTACCACGCGCGAACCTGGAGTTTCCGGCTCGTCGGATGCGGCGAACAACTCCTCAACCGGCAGGGCCGCACCCGCGGCCACGGCCCCAAGCTGTGCGAGAAACCAGCGTCGGGTGTTCTGCGGTGTCATGGTCATACCTCCGACCGACGTGCCAGTTAGGATTCTCCGTATAGGCTACCACGCGCTCTTATGGCTACTCGAGAGACGAACCTGCTCGGCATTGAGGTTGTTGCGGACGTTGAGCAGGTCGTTTTCGGCCTTGGCAATCCAGGTGCGGGGATCATCAGGGTTGCTCATACAGTACCTTACCTTCCGACTCGATCACCCGGATAAGTGAGTTGCGGTATTGACGCTGCTGCCGCACCTCTTGCGGTGTGTATACGACCACATCCATCGCCCATCGACGCAGGCCGAACAGCGCATCTATTACACACGCGCGTTGGGCCGGCGGATCGTGAGTTTCCATTTCAACCATCAAGTCCAAATCGCTGTCCGGACGCGTGTCACCCCGCGCCCGACTACCAAACATCACGATCCGTCGCGGCCGAAACGCCTCCACGATCTTCCGGGCAATCTCATCGATCGGCGGCTCCATCATGATTAACTCTGCCCTCTATAATCTACTCCGGCTCGCCGAAGACTTCCGCCTCGAAGGAGTATATCTTCGTCAAAGCTCGCTTCCAGGCGTCGGGGGACAGGCCGGCCTTGCGGCACGTTTGCTCCAGAAACTCCTCACGCGTCCAGCCGCGCTCGTAGGCGACCTGCGGCAATAACACGCCCCGCCGCGCGAGCGTGGAAATCATCAGCCCATGCCGGCCGACTACGATCTCGTCCGTGCTCTTCACCTGCCGCATCGGTGTCAGGTAGCTGATCTCGACGTGGAGCTCATTCAACTCCTCGGCGGTGACCGGGTTGTTGACGAACCGGCGGTCCTGGCAAGCCGAGATAGCGTTGCGGATAACCGCCTCATATAGCGGTCCGTCGGCGGTCATATTGCCGATACAGCCCCGCAATCGGCCGTGATTCTCCAGCGTCACGAAGCAGGCACCGTCGGCGCGGAGCGCCGGGGAAAGCTTGTCGGCCTCCTCCGTCGGAGTCTCCTGCTCGTTGAGGAACGCCGTGATGGTCTGGCGGGCGATCCGCAACAGTTCGGTTCGTTCCCGCTCGCCGAGCGTCCCCGGCCGCCGCGTGAATACGAACGACTGGTACGTAACGCTGCTGCTCCAGTCGCCGGTCATCTTTCCCGAGGTGTCGAAAGCCGTTCGCACGCCGCGGGCTCCGCCTTGCATCGACAGGATGCGCAGCAGGAGCCTGATCGGACCGCGACCACAGATCGTGTCCCGTGTCTTGGTCAGATGCGCGACGAAGCCGTCGTAATCGCAGGCGGCGAGCGGTGCCGCGGCCTGCTCGGCCAACTTGCGGATATTCTCCGGCACGTTGTCCTTGAAAGGTAGGTAGCCGAAGTTCCGGCCGAAGTGTGTGAAGTCACTACTGGCTAACAACAGCGTGTCCTCGTCGAGCATGGGCACGATCGCCTGGGCGGCCTGGACGTAGTCGCGGTCCGACATCCGCCCGATCAGCAGCGGAACCAGCGTAAACTCCTTGAGCACCCGCTGTAAAAACGGTAATTGCAGTTCCAGCGAATGCTCGCCGTCATCAATCCCGGGATTCGAGTTGAACAGCGGGTGAGCCAGGAGTTGATCGCAGAACTTACGATCGATTGGTACATTGCCCAGCGGCGTGGCGTAAGCCGTCAGGTCTCGCGGCACGTCCACCCCCTGGTACCGGCCGGAATTGCGATGGCTGAACGCCAGCACGACGACACGTTTGTACGTCCGGCCTCGCAAGCACACGTACCCTGTCGACGCAACCGGCGCGCTGTACCGGTAACCGGCGTGCGGAGAGATCACCGCAATCGGCCGGTCGGAAACCTTCGGCGGCGAGGCCCGCGCGAGCAGATCGTCAATCTCTTTTTTCAATGCCGCCGGCTTGCTCGGGTACCAACTACCCGCACAGTAAGCCGGACGCACCTTCGTGTCGTCATCGGCGGCGAGTACCCGGCCCACCAACGCCGGCCAGATGACGCTCGCCGCTATTACCAATCGCACGACTCGCGGTATGCTCATGTTTCACAACTCCCTCGGGTCCGGCAACATTGTACCACTATACCGACTGTTCTTCGAAGCACCCGTCTCTTACGGCTGGTGCGAGAATCCTCTCTGGCACACTGTCCCCTCGGGCCTCTGATCGATGGATGCGCGCTTCACAACCGAACTGCTTCTATCAATTGCCGAGCGTTATCCACGGCGTGGCCATCAATATCGTTGTTGTAATACATAAACACGTCCTTGCCATCGGCGAGCCAACCGTGGATCCGATCCGCATCCGCGGCAATGTGCCGCGGCGTGTAACAGCCCCGGTAACCGCCACTCGGACCGTGACGGCGCACGTACACAAACGACACGTCGTTCGGCTCCGTAATCGGACAGCGCGGCAGATCGGCCAGGCAGAGAGCGACCTTGTGACGGTTGAGCAACTCGTAGACCTCGTCACAAAGCCAATCCCGATTGCGAAATTCGACGACTACCTTCCAGCGTGTACGTCCGGCGGCTTTCTTCAATGCCGCCAGGAACTCATCGAGTCGGCTCATGCTTTTCCGCAACGAGGGCGGCAATTGCACCAGTAGCGGGCCGCGCTTCGGCCCCAGTTCGCTCGCGACGGCCAAGAAGTCGCGCAGCTCCGAATCGCAATCCAAAAGCCGCTTGACGTGCGTGATCCGCCGCCACAGCTTGACGGCAAACCGAAACCGCGCTCCGGTCACCATGCGCCAACGCGTGACGTACTCAGGCTTGGGTAGGCGATAGAACGATGAATTGATTTCGACCGTGCCGAACCGCTCGGCGAAATAGCCCAACCACGCTCCTTGCTTCAGCCCCTTCGGATAGAAACGCCCCTTTGCCCAGTGTGCGTAGCTCCAGCCGCTGGTCCCGATATAGCACTTGCCGCGGGCCATAATGCGCATTATGCCACGCTACATTATGTAATCCAGTAATGGTCAGGCAGACGAACCTGATCGACAACTCCCGCGAGCCGCGCGGTAAACAAATGACGAGTGTAAAATAATGCTGCAATAGTCCCCCGGCCGCGGCGTTTCGCCTTGCAGGCCGAGACAGGATTGTTTGTGGAGGTAACGAGATGAATGCGCGGCGGAGCTTTGTTCTGTCAACCAGTACTGCAATACTTATGGGACTACTGCTGTCTCCTCCGTGTCTTCGTGCCGAAAATGCGGATCACGGATCTCGCTCTCGGGAACAGAGTACGCATGAACAGCGGGCTCGCGAACTGATCGAGCGGCTGGATTTGAGCCGCTTGCAGGCGCGCAAGTGCATGTCGATCGCCGAGCAGGCCGCGCTGCTCTACATCGAGGGCTACGAGCAGGAAGCGCGGCTCCTGCCGGAGATACTCGAAGCATACGACAAGTTCGCCCAGGAGGACCGCCTGAACCAGGGCTTCTCGCCCGACGTGGAACAGCGCACGGCCCGGCTGCACCGCCGTGAGATTGTGCTCCGCGAGCGAATCACCGAGCAGTTGATAGCGCTGGAAGAACAGGCCGGCAAGGTCCTGAAATCGTCGCAGCGCGAAAGCCTGAACAACTTCTCACAAAAGCAGCGGCCCGTCCGCGAGCGGACCCGCCGGACGGACGCGCGCAGCCGCGCGCGGGCCGCCCGCAGGCAACGTGAGGAGGCCCGCACGAAGCCGCTGCGCGAAGCCCGAGAGCAACTGAGAACGTTACACAAACAAATCCACCCGCGGATCGGGCCGATCGGTCAGTATTTACTGCATCCCTTCGGTGCGGAGCGGCTCCGCGACGTCGCCCGCGCGCGCATGCCGGCGATCCTCACGGAAGCCGCCGACGTGCTCAAGCACGGGACGTCGGACCATCCAGTCGGGCAGGTCGAACAGCAGAAGGCCGAAATAAAGCAGCTTCGGGCGGAAATCAGCAACTGGAACCTCATCAACGGACTCCACCTCAACGAGAATCAGATCGAGCAGATCACCGCCCTGTACGACGAGGCGGCCGCGCCCACGTGGGAAATCGCTCGGCGTGAGTCCCGGTCGGGTCTGCCGTACCGGACCCTGGCCGCCCTGGAGCGCGACGTCGAACAGGTGCTGAATACGGGGCAGCATCAGGTACTGGCCGAATACAAGCCGTGCCTGCTTCCGCCCAAGAACCTCAAGGACCCTGTCCGCGCCGGACAAGCCGGCGACAGTTCGCGTTACGAAAAATGGCTCGACCGGGCGCGGAAACTGTCCAGCCAAGAACTTAAAAAACAGATCGACCGGGCACTCGAAAAGGAGGCCAAGCACCTCGGCCAACTCAGTCGCACCGAACGGCGGGAGCGGGTCGCGCTGCTGCGCAAAACGATTCGGCAGGCATCCACCATGTCCGACACCGAGTTTGAGCTGAGCAAGGCGGAGTTGGCCGAGCTCATCGCCGCCCCCGATCGTACGTTGGAGATGAGAGGCAAAGTTGACACGCTGGCGCGGAAGTACGGCCAGCCCGGGATTATTACGAATTTCATGCTCAACACGCAGTTTATGGACCAACTGCGGACACGAGGGCAACAACTTGCCGGGGGCATCGCCACGAAGCAGACGGACCTGGCGACGGGCCCGCAAGCCGACAATTGCGACGAGGTCTGCGCGATCGACGGCAAGTGCAAGAAGAAGAGCAAGAAGGAATAAGCCCGCATGATCCCTCCGCGACTAGACCGCAGGGAATTCCTCGGCACGCTCGGGCAATATGCCGGCGCGGCCTGCTTGGGTTGCGGCTTGGGGATGTTCGCCGAGTCGGCCTTCGGCGAGTCGCACCGCTTCACGCGCGAAGTGGACTTTTACACGCAATTGCCCGGCAAAAAAATCCAGTGCTTCGTCTGCCCGCTGCACTGCGTGCTGGAAGACGGGGAAACCTGCTTCTGCCGCACGCGCACCAACGTTGGTGGGCAGCTATTCACGCGGGCGTACAACAATCCCTGCGTGCTACGGGTGGACCCGATCGAAAAGCTCCCGTTAAACCACTTCCGCCCCGGAACCAAAACGCTCACGCTCGGGACCGGCGGCTGCAACGTGCGCTGCCTCTACTGCCAGAATTGGCAGCAATCGCAGAAAATGCCGGACGAGATCAAGACGTTCAAGCTATCGCCGCGCGAGGCTATCACGGCGGCCCGCAAGAAGAAGGTTGATACGATTGCGTTTGGCTATACCGAGCCGGTGGCTTTTCTGGAATACGCCAAGGACATCGCGATCCTAGCGAAAAAGGCACGGCTCAAGGTTGTCGTCGCGACGGCGGCGTTCGTCGAGCCGGAACCGCTGTTCGAGTTGTCCGAGTACGTTGACGCCTTCGTCGTCACGCTCAAGGGTTTCAATGAGGAGTTCTACCACCGCGTTCTGGGCATCGAATTAGCCCCGGTGCTGACCGCGATCAAAACCATCAAAGAACAAACAAACGCCTGGCTCGAACTGACCAACCTGATCGTGCCCACGTACAACGACGACCCCGATGAGATCCGCGACATGGTCACCTGGGTCCACGATCACTTGGGTGATGACGTGCCGATGCACTTCGCCCGATTCGTGCCCACCTATCGCCTCGCCAACCTGCCGCGCACGCCCGTGCAGACTTTGGAGACGGCCCGTGCCATCGGATACGAGGCGGGCCTGCGCTACGTCTATACCTCGAACATCGCCCCGCACGAGGGTACCAACACCGTCTGCGCCGCCTGCGGCACGACCGTGATCGAACGGCTCGGCTTCAAAGTGCTTTCAAACGGACTCAAGCGCGGCGTCTGCCCCAAGTGCCACAAGAAACTGCCGGGCTTGTGGTGCTGAGAAAGCAACCGTCTCGAAAATAGTAGCGGCCCGCGCCTCGCGGGCCGTACGCCCAAAGCGGCGTTTCCGGCCTATTACTGCCGGCGAGGCGCCGGCCGCTACTTCATTCCCGCCCCGTAGCGACTTTTGCGGCGGACAGCTAAGGAACGGGCGTCAGAATAAAGCCCCGGTACTCGCCCCCAAGCACGCCATAACCCACAATCTGACCCTCGTTGTTGATGGAGAACGCCTCGGCCAGATAGTCCCAACCGTGACCGACTATAAGCAGGTCGTTCAAATCGAGCAGTTCGCCACCCGTGTAGATGGCGGCGTGCAGGAGCGTGCCCGTGGCATTGCCGGCGGTTCCGACAACCTGACCGGCATCGTTGATGCCGAAGGCGTAGGTCTTCGGGAATCCGTTCAGCGCGCCCAGGTCGATCACCATACCGTCGGCACACAGGAACGAACGGTCCTCTCCGGCCCCCCAGGCCGTGCCGGCAACCAGCCCGGCATTGTTGATCACCCAGGCCTGGCTCTGACTCAGCAGCGGGGTGCCCAGATCGTTGAGCGTGCCGTCTTCGTAAATGAAGGCCGTTGCGTTGCCGCCGTAATCGACCAGCACGCCGACCACCTGTCCGGCGTCGTTGAGGTCGAAGGCACCGCTCTGGAGGTAAGCCTGCGTGCCGAGTTCGCCCATAACGCCCTCGGCGTAGAGGAAGGCATGATAACCCGCCGCATTCTCCGAGTAGCCCGCCACGTCGCCGAACTCGTTGACGGCATAGCCGACCGCGATCGATCCGCCGAGCGTACCGATATCCTGCATCCCGCTGTCGCTATCCCATAGGAACGCGCGCGGGTAGCCGCTGGCGTTCGTGGACTCACCGACCACCTGACCGGCGTTGTTGATATCGTGGGCGGTTGCGTTCGTGCCGCCGAGCGTGCCCAGGTCGATCGTCGTGCCGTTGCTGTACAGGAACGCGTGCTTCTGCCACGCCGCGTCCTGGTAATAGCCCACCACCTCGCCGGCGTCGTTGATCCCGTACGGATAGCTGCTGTGGAAAGTCACCGCGTCGATGTTCACGATCGTGTACTGGAGACCATCGGGCGGCGTGATCGTGATCATTACCGTATCAGTCGCGATCTTCGGCGGCGAGAGGCTGTCCGTCACCGTCAGCGTGTAGGTCGTCGTTGCCGCGGACATCACGGTCGGGTTCTGTTCATCCGAACCGTCCCAGCCGGGAGCCGACCACGCGTAAGCGTACGGCGGCAGACCACCACTGGCAGACCCCTGCAAGACTACCGGCCCCACGTTTTCCAACACGACATCCGCGCCGGCGTCCGCCTCGACATCCTCACAGCCAAACTCATCCACCTCGGCGCCGAGCGGCGTGTCCGGACAAAGATCGTTGCAGTCGAGCACGCCGTCGCCGTCAGTGTCGACATCCGGCACGCCGCAACCACACCCGCCCGGCTCAGTCTTGCCGGGATCATCCGGACACTGGTCGTTACAGTCCGGCGTACCATCACCATCGGTGTCCGTGTCGGGCACGCCACAACCGCACGCGCCCGGCTCGATTTTGTCGGGATCATCCGGACACTGATCGTTGCAGTCCGGCGTACCGTCACCATCGGTGTCCGTGTCAGGCACGCCGCAACCGCACTCGCCCGGTTCGATTTTGTCGGGATCGTTCGGACACCCGTCGTTGCAATCGAGCACCCCGTCGCCGTCGGTGTCTACGTCGGGTACGCCACAACCGCACTCGCCCGGCTCGATCTTGTCGGGATCGTTCGGACACTGGTCGGTGCAGTGGCGCCGCAGGGCACCCGAGGGCTC
>JAUWNI010000144.1 GCA_030612705.1 Phycisphaerae bacterium
ACGTTTCAGGTGCACAGCGCGGCCGGCTCGTCCAACGTGGCGACGGTGACGCTGATGTACATATCGTGCATCGGCGACCTCAACGACGATGGCGTGGTGGACCTGTCCGACTTGGCCGAGCTGCTGGCCCATTACGGCATGACCAGTGAAGCCGAGTACGAGGACGGCGACCTCGACGGTGACGGCGACGTGGACCTGTCCGACCTGGCGGAACTCCTGGGTCACTACGGCAACGTGTGCTATTAGAAGAAGAAAAGGGGTCAGGTAGGAACCTTTTCCCCCGTTCGACAATGAATCTCCAATTCCACCTTGGCGTTCGACCCCTTTTCCCGCTTAAATACACGCATGAGTCAAAACCCCGATGACATCGTCCTCTCCGCCCGAAACGTCGTCGTCCGCTTCGACAAACCCGACGGCTCCGGAACCATCACCGTCCTCAACGGCGTGACCTTCGACGTCATCCGCGGCGAAACGCTCGTCATCATGGGCGGCTCCGGCTGCGGTAAAAGCACGCTGCTAAACTGTCTCATCGGCGAAATCGAACCCGCCGAGGGTGAGATCATCTACCGCTTCCCCGATCTCGGCGAAGTCGATCTCGCCCAGGCCGACAGCGACACCGCCGACACACTCCGCAAACGCTTCGGCATCCTCTTTCAGTCCGGCGCCCTGTTCAGCTCGATGACCGTCGCGGAAAACGTCGCCCTGCCGCTCCAGGAGCATTCCCACGTCGATAAAGAAGTCATCGACATCGTCGTCGCGATGAAGCTTCAGCAGGTCCACATGCTCGAGCACCGCGACAAACGCCCCGCGCAGCTCTCCGGCGGCCAGAAGAAACGTGCCGGCCTGGCCCGGGCCACCGCGCTCGATCCCGAAATCCTGTATTACGACGAGCCCAGTGCCGGCCTCGACCCGGTCACATCAGCGGCCATCGACCAATTGATGATGGACCTCTCCGGCAAGCTCCAGGTCACCAGCGTCGTCGTCACGCACGACATGGATTCGGCCTTCCACATCGCCGACCGCATGGTCATGCTCGACCAGGGTCGCATCCTGCGGGTCGGCACGCGTAAGCATTTCGACGAGCTCCGCTTCGCGAACCCCAACCTGCTCGAAGGCCGCGACCTCCAACTGATTCACCAGTTCCTGAACGGCGCCCCGACCGGCCCCCTGACCGACGCCGACGGCACCAGCTTGTACGAAAAAATCCTCGTCAACAACGAGGAATCCGGCACCTCGCGCCATTCATAAGGAAGCCGGCGTGCTAAGCCGGAAAGCCACCGCATTTTCCGGGGAGCACAGCGCGGCCGTTGGCCGCAACCAAAGGGGCATGGGGATTGACGATTGGGGATTTGTGCTGGGCTGCGCCGTTGAGAGCACCTACTTTGCACTTTGAACTCTGCACTTTGAACTCTGGACGAGTGGCCCATGGCTTTAGCCATGGGGGACACGAATCGACGGTCCATTTGTGTCCCCCGCCGCCTCAGCTCGTCGAGCGCCGGCGTGCTAACGCGCGAAATACCAGATCAGAACCGCCACGCCCAGCAACACGCGGTAGATCGCGAACGGTCTGAAGCGGCGCTTGCGCACGTAGCTCATGAAGGCCCCCACCACCATCAGGGCGACCACGAACGCAGTTGCCGTCCCGGCCAGGACAATCCCGCCGGTTTCGAGCGTCAAATCAGCGCGGTATTTCCACAGTCTCCAGCCGCCGGCCGCGATCATCGTCGGGATCGCCAGGTAGAAGGAGAATTGCGTCGCCACGCGCGGCGTCAGGCCCAGCACCATTCCGCCCATAATCGTGGCGGCGGCGCGCGAAGTGCCAGGCCACATGCTCAGGCACTGGATTGCCCCGATCAGGAACGCTTGCCGAAGCGTGACATCATCGATAGTCATTTCCACTTCGCGGCGAAAGCGGCGATCGATGAATTCGATCGCCAAGGCTCCCAGGATCAATGCGGCGGCGGTCGCGGGCGGCCCGATCCGCCCGCTTTCGAAAAGCGTTTCCACGAACCGTTCGAGAAGCAAGGCGATCATTACCGTCGGAACCATCGCCACGCACAACTTCGTTACGATGTGCTGCCGCCAGGAACGAATCTTCGGACGAAACGTGCGTTGCCAGAGGTCGCGCCAGAAATAGACCACTACCGCCAGAATCGCGCCGAGTTGGCTGACGAACAGGAAGATGCGCCAATGGGGCTGGTGCGGGTCCACACTGAGCAGCGGCTGGGCGATGATCATGTGCCCGGTGCTGGAAATCGGCAGAAACTCGGTCAGCCCTTCGATGATCCCCAATACAATCGCTTGCAGGTATTCCACGAGTCGCATCCCAGCCGTGGCCTATGCCGACACTTGCAGGCCCAGCCAGATTGCCAGCGGGCTCTGCCACCAAATCAACTGCCCGATCACGCAGGCGTAAAACCCGGACATCAAATCGTCGCACAGAATCCCCCAGCCCGCGGGCAAGCGTTCAAACTGGCGAGCGGGCGGCGGCTTGATCACGTCCAGAATCCGGAACAACACGAACTGAAGACCCACCACCCAGACGAACTGATAGAGCCCCGCCGCCGCCAGCGGCGGTAGCCACAGCAGCGCCACCCACTGCCCGGCAAACTCGTCGAGCACGAATTGGCCGGGGTCTTTCCGCCCGAATCGTTTGATCGCCCACTCGCCCCAGAGCACGGACAACCACGAGCTAAAGACGATCCCCGCGACCGTTACAACCTCGATGATCCAACCCGGTGCGGCAAGTGCCGACAGCAGCCACCAGAGACCGGCATAGATCACCACGGCAAAGGCCGAGCCCCACGTGCCCGGTACAAAAGGCAGGTGTCCGCTGCCGAGAACGGTGATGCAGACCTCTTTGATGCTGTCGCCGCCGGTGGATTTCAATCGGGTGCTCCGTCGTCGTCGCCGTTAGTCGGCGGCTCAGGTGGGGGGGAATGTGCTTGCGGAGTGGCGGGTTGCTCAGGTTCGGCGGTGCTCCCGAGGGCCGTGGCCGACAGGACAAAGGCATGAGCGCGGCTGACGTACGCGATGATCGAGAGTCCGGTGACGATCACGGTCAGCCAGACGCACAGGATACGCAGCCACGCCAGTGCATCTTCATACCACGCCAACACTCCCAGGATTATGCAGACGCAGGTTGATTGCACGAACATCTTGGCTTTGCCGACCCAATTGGCGGCGAAGCTCTCGCCGTGCGCTTCGCTGAACGAGCGTATCGCCGAGACCAGCAGTTCGCGGACGAGGATCAGCACGACCATCCACGGCTGCACGCCGCTGACGTTCTTATGTGTTTCCGCGTCGTAGAACACGCCGCTGGCAAAGAACACGAACGCGCCGCAGACGATCACCTTGTCCACGACCGGATCGCAGATGCGGCCGAAGGAGGTGACCTGTTTCCAGGTGCGGGCCAGCCAGCCGTCGATGATATCGCTGATCACCGCGACCAGAAAAATCCAGAAGCAGACCGGCAGCAGCCAATGGCGCCCCTCGTTGCCCGGCGAGTAGAACGACAGCAGGCCGAAGAAAACAAGCGCCAACAACAGCCGGCCGAGCGTAATCTGGTTGGGTATGTTGACGCGCATGCCGTGGGTCGCAGCCTTTCCGGCAAGCAGTGTAACCCCGGAGGCTGCGCCGCGGAAGCAAGCGACGCGGAATCCGGCAAGCCCCCTGGCGATCAGAACCGCGACCGTAAGGGAGCGGCCAAGCCGTCCGACCCGGGAAAACACGTGGGATGCACAGCGGAGAACGCGAGATCTCATTGCAGTCGAGGACCCCGTTTGCGTAGAATAGGTGGAGCCCCGGCAACGGGGGAGCGGCAACGGGGCATATCGCATAGCGAGGCAGCACGATGTCAGATCATGGCCTCCGGTTTCGTATCGGCGTGTCGCTGGCGCTTGTGCTGGTCTGCGGCAACGCGGCGCCGGCAAGCGGTCCGCTGTTTCCCGGGCAGCAGTATGAGGTCGGCAACGGCCCGGGCTGCGTGGCGGCCGGTGACTTGAACGGCGACGGGTTTTCGGACCTCGTCACGGCCAACCAGAACAGCGACGATGTCTCCGTGCTGCTCAACCAGGGCGACGGGACGTTTGCCCCGGGCGGAACCTACGCGGTGGCAGCGTTCCTGATGTCGGTCGCGATCGGCGACGTGAACCTGGACGAGTCGCCCGACCTGGTAACGGCCAGCCAGTGGGGCAGCATCACAGTGCTGCTGAACAACGGCGACGGCACGTTCAGCTCCGGTGGCAGCTACGAGGCGGGCAGCTTCCCGACGGGCATCGCGGTTGGTGACCTGAATGGGGACGACTGGCCCGACCTGGCCGTGGCCAACGCGGCCGGTGACGACGTCTCGGTGCTGCTGAACGCTGGCGACGGGACGTTTGGCGCCGCGGTTCACTACGCCGCCGGCGACTGGCCGGTTTCGATCGCGATCGGCGATCTGGACGGGGATGAGCACCCCGACCTGGCGGCCGTCAACGAGGACACCAACAGCGTCTCGGTGCTCGTCAACGCCGGCGACGGGACGTTCGCCCCGGCCGTGGATTATGCCGTCGGCGACTGGCCGCGGTGGGTCGCGATCGGCGACCTGGACGGCGACGGCTGCCTTGACCTGGCGGTGGCGAACCAGCAAAGCGGCGACGTTTCGGTGTTGCTGAATGATGGCGACGGGACGTTTGCCGACGCGGTCCCGTACGCCGCCGCCGGCGCCCCGCAGTGCGTGGCCATCGCCGACCTGGACGGCGACCAGAGGCTCGACCTGGCGGTGGCGAACTGCGTGGCCGTGGCGGTGCTGCTGAACGCCGGCGACGGGACGTTTGCCGAGGCGGTTCAGTACGATGCGGGCGGCGCGTTCGCGGTCGCGCTGGCCGACCTGGACGGGGACGAATGGGTCGATCTGGCCACGGTCTGCCGGGGGCGCGACCGTGCCGCGGTGCTGCTGAACCGCGGTGACGGGACGTTTGTCACCGCGACGCACCATGGTGTCGGCGAAGAACCCCGGTCCCTCGACGTTGGCGACCTGGACGGCGACGGCTGGCCCGACCTGGTGGTGACGAGCTACGTGAGCAACACGGTGTCGGTTTTGCTGAACGCTGGCGATGGCACGTTCGCCCCGGCGGTGGAGTACGACCCCGGTGACGGTCCTTCATCCGCGGCGGTTGGTGATTTTGACGGCGACGCGTGGCTCGACCTGGCGGTGGCGAACTATGATGGCGTCGACGTCTCGGTGCTGCTGAACAACGGCGACGGGACGTTCGCCCCGCCGGTGCACTATCCCGTCACCCCCTGGCCAAAGTCCCTCGGGGTTGGTGATCTGAATGGCGACAACTGGCTCGACCTTGTGGTGGACAACTCGAGTACCGACCAAGTCGGGACGCTGCTGAACAACGGTGACGGATCGTTCGCCCCGGCCGTGTACTACGGCGTCGGCGACTATCCTCGGTCCATTGCGGTCGCTGACCTGAACGGCGACGAGCGGCCCGATCTGGCCGTGGCCAACTGGCGCAGCGACAACTTCTCGGTGCTGCTGAACAATGGCGACGGGACGTTTGCGCCCGCGGTCAACTATGACACGGATTGTGTACTGCTGTTCGTTACGGCCGGTGACTTCGACCGGGACGAGTGGACCGACCTGGCGCTCGTGAGCGGGTATCCGGGAAGCATAATCGTGCTGCGGAATAACGGCGACGGGACGTTTGGCATGCCGGTGCAGTACGCTGCTGAGGATGGCCCGTGGTCCCTGGCACCCGGCGACCTGGACGCCGACGGGTGGCTCGACCTGGCGGTGGCGAACACGCATACGGACAGCGTCGCGGTGATGCTGAACCATGGCGACGGGACGTTTGGGCCGGCGCTGCACTATGGCGCCGGCGATTGTCCTCGAACGCCCGTTGTGATCAGCGATCTGGATGGCAACGGCCGGCCCGACGTGGCCGTGGCGAACCACGAGAGCGACGACATCTCTGTCCTGCTGAACCAGCGTGAGCGCCTGATCGGCGACGTCGATGATGACGGCGACGTCGATCTGGCTGATCTGGCCGGGCTGCTTGGTGCGTATGGAGTCTGCGAGGGCCACCCGGACTACGACCCCGACGCCGACTTCGACGCCAACGGCTGCATCGATCTCTGGGACCTGCTTACATTGCTGTACAACTACGGGGCGGGAACGTAACGCGTGGCTGCGCGCTGAGAGACGGGACCGAGAAGGGATTCGCGGTCCAGCGGCAATCCAGCGGCAACCGAACCCGAAGCGCAAGCGAGGGCCCTCCGGTAGTTACGCTAGCCGACCTTTGGCCCTCGCTTGCGCTTCGGGTTCGGTTGGTCGGTTGGCCCTTGCTTGCGCTTCGGGTTCGGATTGCGCGGCGCGTCTTCGCGCACGGGTATGCAGTGCTGGTGGTGTGTCACTCAGAACGGCTGCGATTGGCGAACCTCGATGAGATGTCCGGCGGGATCATGGAGCAGCAGGTACTGGTCGGTCCAACCGAAGCCGTGAACTCGCTGGTATGGCCATTGCTCGTCCCGCAAGCGCTGCTCGAACATCGCGAGGCCGTCGACCATTAGCGTGAATCGCCGGCGCAGCGGATCGATGACGGGGTCGTGTCGAAACTGGAGGAGCAAGCCCGTTTGCGGGTTGCCCAGCCCCCAGCCGCCGGGAATCTGGCATCTCTTCGGCCAGGGAATCAGCCCGAGTATTGCCGTATAGAAGCGTTCAAGCTGACCGAGTCGTTCGCGGGGAATCCCGACGCGGATTTCACGCACGCACAGGACCACGGTCGGCGGAGACTTACCTTTGACCAAGATCGGCATCGTGACTCCACTCTATCGTATATGACGTACACACTAAAGGCCGATGGTGGTGGCGAGGGGGGCATAAGAGTTGAGTTGCTTGACAGTACCGGCAATGCGTGTTAGATATTCAATGAGAGTGCGGGGTAGAGCAGTTGGTAGCTCGTCGGGCTCATAACCCGGAGGTCGCAGGTTCGAGTCCTGCCCCCGCTAATTACGTAAAGCTAGCAGAGGCAACCACTTAGGTGCCTCTGCTTTTTTGTTGGGACGTCGCAAAACGGCCGATTGCAGTAAAATTGCAGTGCGCAATTGCGCGTCATCGTCCCGACACCCACGCAGCGACAGCCTCCGCTAGGCTCTAGCGGAGCCCGGCAACGGGCCCGGGAAGGACGGCTGTCGTGGCCAGTTTGTACAAGCGTGGGAAGCGGTATTGGATCGGGTACACCCTGAACGGGGAGCGGGTTGAGCGGTCGCTCTTCACCACCAATCTGCGGGTCGCCCGCGACAAGAAACGCAAGATCGAATACGAGCTCGCCATCGGCGATCTCGACCAGGCCAGCAAGCTGCCGCTGGTGCCAGTGCTTGAGGCTTTCTGCAAGCACCTGAAGGCGACCCGGACCTTCAAATCGTACAAGAACGACTTCAGCCGGCTGCGGACCTTCTTCGGCCCCGTGTGCGAGGCCCTCAAGCCGCTACCACCAGGGCCTCGGGGCGAGCGGTCGCGAGCCAAACCGCAAACAGACAAGTATGCCCGTGCCCACGTCAAGGTGAGACTCCTGGAGGACCTTAGCCCCGAACTGATCAACCGCTTCCTCTCCGCACGCATCGAGCGCGACGCCTGGTCACCCAAGACCGTCAATCTGATGCGCCAGGTGATTCACCGCCTCTTCTCCTACGCGATCAAGCACTACGGTTTTCGCTCGCGGGACCGCCGCTTTCCCAATCCCGCGGCGGCCGTCGAGCGCCGCCGGGAACCGGCTCCCGAGATTCGGTTCTTTTCGCAGAAGCAGATCGCCGAGCAACTCGAGGCCGTGCAGCATCACTCGGTGATCCATGCCATCGTGGCCACTCTGATCTACGCGGGACTCCGCCGAGAGGAAGTGCTGTGGCTGACCCACGACGATATCGACTTCGCGGCCCGGATGATCCGCGTCCGGGCCAAGACGGTCGGCCACGAGTCGTGGCAGCCCAAGACCAAGCGGAACCGCACGGTGCCGATCAGCGACGCCCTCCTCGGCATTCTGGGCAAGTATGAGCCCCCGGCTGACACAACCTGGTTCTTCCCCTCTCCGACCGGCAAGCGCTGGAACGTCGACAATTTCGCGGCCGACCTGCGCGCGATCAACGTCGCGAAGAACCTGCCTTGGTCGTCGTTGGACTTCCGGCACACGTTCGGCAGCCATCTAGCCCAGAAAGGTGAGTCGCTGTTCAAGATCGCCACGCTGATGGGTAACTCGCCGGACATCTGCCGGAGGCACTACGCCGCGCTGATTCCGGAGGCCATGCACGACTCGGTCGAGTTCGAGCCGGCTGCGCGCGACGAACCAAAGCCGGACGACACGCGCGAGTTGCTGGAGAAGATCCTCAAGGAAGTGAGCGGAAAGCCGGAGGAGCCGAGTGGCGAACCGAGGCTGCGTGTTGTTCAGTGAGCAGTCGTTACTCGACGGTCTCCCGCGACTCCAGCCAATTCTCTATGTCACGCCAGCGGTAACGAATGGCGCCATTGCGGCCGCGCCCCATGGCGACGGGGCTGATGCCGGCGTTACTCAGCCAACGACGAACGGACGAGCGGTCGGCGTCCAGCAGAACGGCGAGCGTCTTGAGGCTGATCGTCAGGCGCTCTGGCAGTTTGTGTTCCGATGCTACGTTCATGTTGGCAGTATCGCATGGCGCGCCGTGATAACGGTGACTTGGGAGTCCCCTCGCGGCGACAGCAGCGCGGTCACCAGCCAGCGCCACAACAACGTTGGGTGTTCGTGTGCGCTTCTCCACCTCCCGGGATGGGTTTGCTATGCCAGCATGCTGTCGCTGTCGTCCGACGCCTTGCCCGCGGTCGAGGGCCGCTCTGGCAAGCAACGGCGGACATCCGGACACCGTTCTGCGGGTGCATGGCAATCGACCAGCTGGAGGGCCAGCCGTTTGTGACGCCGAAAGGTCCGGTCTGTCAGCCCGGTTTCGGCGAGATAGCGGGAGCACCATTCGCTCTCAGGGTAACCTTCAATGATCCGGGCGAGGTGGACGACCGCTTGTGGCGCCCCGCACTCCGCCAGCAACTCCTCCACCAGGTTGAGGTGCTTGGAGTTGTTCCAGCGTCGCGCTTTCACGAGCGTCCGAAGAGATGGCAGTGTGGGCAACTCGGCAATCAAATCAACCAGCTCGGTGTCGGCCGGGAAAATCTCGTGCATCCTGGCGATGATCTCGGGTTTGCTGGGGGCGAACTCAATCGCGTCGCAGCGGTCCAGGATGGCTGCGACATCGGCATCCCGGGAGGAGATCTTATTCATCACGATCAACACCGGCGACGTACACGTGAAGGTCCGCGGCCGACCTTCGAGCTTGCTGGTGGTCGTGCCCCAGTGCAGAGTGCGCTGCCCGGATTCGCACAGACCCTTCAGCATGTCGCGGAAGCAATCCTCTTGGAGTAGCGCTGAAATGTCGTCGAGGACAACCGGCAGGTGGGGATCATCGTGTAGCGTTTTGTAGACGTGCAGCGGGGTCTGGCGGCCTCCAAAACGGTGATAGGGACGATTCCCCAACCGCGTTGCGTAAGCATGCGACTTCCCGACGCTTGGTGGGCCCACGACCAGGACCGGGTCGATCTCGCGATCATGCCACGCGGCGATGTGCCGATGGAAGCGCTCGTAGGTTTCGATCTTACGCATGGTTGGTTTCAGGTTGTGCGGCATCCTTGCCCAACCAGATCACGCCGGCGTCGTCCCGGCGGATCCGGACCTCATCCTCGGGCGCCAGGCCAGACGGGTAGAGTAGGATTCGCAGCTTGGCGATGTCCGTATGTGTGCGGACGCTCTGCTGGACGCTGTTGATCAGTCTCACGACGTAGCGAGACCAGTTCCGCTTCTGCCGGATCCCCGCGATGGCTGTGGCTTCGGTGAAGTAGCCTGAGGTATCGAGAACTTCCTGAGTGACCTTCAGTCCCGACGCTCGTGAGTTGACGGGCTCGGTGAAAATCTCCTCAACACCGCACTCCACGGCCAAACGCATGAGTTGATCCACGCCATCAGCCGTGCACGCGATTCTCGGAAGCAGGGGACAGAACATCACGTATGTCCGGAGACCACGTCGGTGTGCTTCCTTGAGTGCGGCCACGCGTTCGCTGATCGGTGAAGCATTCGGCTCGATTGCCGTGATGATGTCCTCCTGCGATGGCGTGCCGCCGGTGTCGAGCCGGACAAGCTGAAACGAGTGATGCCATGTACAAAGGAGCGGATAATCGAAGCCATTCTAACGCGTACGCTGAACTGCGAACCGTTGGGCAGTCGGACCGTCAAGCCACGATCGCTGGCGGAGGCTGGTACGCGGTTGTTCGGTTCATGGCGGGCGGCCTTGGCAGCAGCAGGGGTCGATCCAGAGCAGGCATCCCGCCGGCAAGGTCGTGTTGGATTCGGGTCCGAGGATGGCTCCACAACTCATCACGGCGAGACGGTTGTCCGCGCCCAGGTTCGACGCCGCCGAATCCCCGGCACGCGCTGGTCGGAGGAGGAGATTCTCGAGGCGATTGCGGCCCGCCTGCGCGAGAACAAACGGATGAATGCAGCGGCGGTGGACGAGGATGACGGCCCACCGTCTCCCGGTGGACGCCCAGTTCGTCGGCAATACGCCGAAACGACCAGCCATGCCCCGCCAATGCGATAATCGCCTGTTGATCCGCCATCTTGAGTTGATTCGCCATCGATGATCTCCTGCAGCCCAGCGCGGGCTACGGAGACTACATGGCGAATCCTCGCCTCCTCAAAGTGGCCGGTTTTCAACTGATAATTCATGGCTGGTTTTG
>JAUWNI010000047.1 GCA_030612705.1 Phycisphaerae bacterium
CTACCGACTTGCTCGACGGCTTGCTCGATTGCCCGAAGATCGCGTTGTAGACATAGCTGCCGCTCGTGGTCATCCTCGATTACCGTGCGAAGGATCGCCACCCGGTCCAGGTCAGCCCCGGCCGCAGTTAGCCTTGGCACGATAGATTTCGCTGGATCATCCTCAGACGCGACGATCAAGACGTTTTGCGGCGGTCGGCCCAAATCGTGCCGAGCATCCGGCCACCCTGCTCCAGTTGTCACTGTCGCCGCGAAATCGGTCGCCAGTAGGCTCTTGCCGCATCCGGGGTCGCCCGCTAGCAAGTTGAATGCCCCCCGTTCAAGGCGATTCTCCCATAGCCAATGGATCGGCTTCGTGCTGATCGCCCCGGCCATTAGGACATTGGGCGTCGGGCAAGTTGACGCCTTGGCGCCAGACTCCTCCGGCGGGGCCGCCTTGCTCGGCTCGGTAGCCGCCGCAAGCGACTCAATCTCGGTCTTGATGTCCGCGTCGTCGCGGGAATCGCGCTGCTCAACAAATTGCTCGATGTCGCCCTTGTGCGGCAACCCCGGCAGTTTGACCACGCGAACCGTCGCTCCGATCGCGATCAATTTTGCAAGCAGCTTCGACGTGCATTGCCGGCCTGGTTCGTCGTTGTCTTCAAGAATCACCACGCTTCGGCCGGCCAATGGCAGCCAGTTGGTTAGGTGCACCGCGTTGGTACCGCCCGACCAACTGCAAGCATTCAATCCAAGCTCCCGAGCGATGTCTGTACACTTTTCGCCCTCGGGCAAATAAACGTCGCCATCGGCCAGATCGTCGCGATGAAAAAGCGGTCTCAATCCATCGGGCGCTCTACCGATCCAACCCCGGCCATTCTGGTGCGCGCTTCGATAGGTCTTATCATCCGGCGGTATCTCAATCCGAATCGTCGCGAATTTGTCAGGATAGCGATTAATTGTGAATGCTCGCCCCCGGGCCCGCAGCTCAGCATACCTCTCGATTGTCGCGTAGCTCCTGTTCGGCGCCTTCGCGTCACGGCCCGCACGGTCGCCGTTGTGCCCCGCGAACAGGTCGGCTTTCGTGATTCCGATCGCGGAAACAACTGCCCCGACAGCGCAACCCGCGTGACAGTGGAGCAACGTCGTCCCGTCGTCGCCGGATGACACCGAAAGGCTCGGGTTTCGATCATCGTGCGCTGGGCATTTAGCTTGCCACTTACAGTCGCCGGTTTTCCGAACGCCTTCGAGGTTGGCGAGAATCTCGGCGGTCGTCATCGCGCGCCCCCGATCCGCCGCACACAGCGCTCGCAAAATCGTCGTGGAAGATCAAACGCGGCCAGCATTTCCCAGCCATACCAGTAGCCGCAGATCGCGCAGCGAAAACCGACAGCTTCCAGTTTTCGGAAACGGATCATACCGAGCCCCCCCCAGCGGTTGCATAGACCGGTACAAAAGTGCGATTATCCGCAGTCAGAGCGGCTTGGCGCGATTTCGGGGATTGCGTTGCACCCACGTTGCACGCGTGCAGCAGCCGCTCGAAGTCGGGCCGGGCTGGAAATCCCCAGTCAGCCCATCGCCGAAGATCAGCTAACCGCCACATTTTCCGAGTTGATCCGCCGATCTTGAAACCGCGCGGAATCTTGCCCGCCCCGTCCAAGGCGCGCCAAAAGCGCACACTCAAATCCGGGAAAACGTCGGCGACGATTCGCCCGGCATCGACGGCGATCGTCGTGTCAGACACGATCCGCACCTCCGTTGTCGGTCATCGCGGCTTGCGGTCCATTCGCCAGCCGCGATTCGTGTAGCCCGAGCGTTTTCCGAATCGTCTCGGCCTCGAAACGGATTTCTCCGTCCGGGAGGTGAACGGCTGGGAGTAGGCCCTGCCGGGCGAGTCGCCGACTCCGGCCGCGGGGATAACAAAGGATACGATCGAGTTCAACTGGCGTAAGCAGTTCGTCGAGCATACCTAAAGCGATAGCACGTGTTTTTACTCGCGCCAAACCGGATTTCAGGCCTGCACGCTAATACACGCTTCTTGCACGCTAATACACGCTTCTTGCACGCTTCCCTCACTTGGCGGGGATAAGATCGGGCATGATCGCGTGAGCATCGAGTAAGCTGTATGCGAACCGTTTTTGTTGCTTGCCACCGCCGTGTGCTCGGCGACGTATCTTTCCCTCGACTTGATCCGCGCTGTCCGTGGCCCTTCTTCGCAGCCACGACCGATCTACCTTCTTGAATTGCTCCGCGCCGGGGACAAGGTACGGCCTGCCATCCGGCGGCTCCGGCCACTGCTTATAATCCAGTTCGTACCGCTTCTGCGAGAGAATTGAAGTAAACTCGAATCCGGGAAGTAAGATAGGCGATTTCTTGGACATAACTCAGCATCCTTTCGACGGGCCGCCACCCAGCCGTCACGCGGATGCTAGGTAACGTGACGGGGCTGGGGACGTTCGCCGAGAGCGACTCGGCTACCCGATCATCATTTTACAGCGTGCCCGCCAATCGGCGAACAAAAATTCTGGTACAACATATGTGCAACAGCCCTGAGAAAGCGGCAATAAACGCCGCCGCCCCAGGGTTGACACCGCATTCGTAAGTCTTGCACCTTCCTAGACTTCCTGAAACGGAGAGGGAGGGATTCGAACCCCCGGACGCTTGCGCGTCACCGGTTTTCAAGACCGGCGCCTTAAGCCGCTCGGCCACCTCTCCAGTTATGTTGATATTACGTCGCGAGGATAAACGAGACAACCGCTTCCACCTTGTGCCTGCCCGGTAATACACAGCACGAAAGCACCCACCGTGCCGTAGTGCGAACCTGTGGAACCGGTTTGAAACCGGTCGGCCCAACGTGAAATCACGTCCCCGTGCCGTAGTTCGACAGCAGCACCGCCAAATCGCTCAGGTCCACGCAGCCGCTGTCGTCAAAGTCGGCGGCGGGATCATAATTTGGGTCGCCGGTGCAGGTACGCGGCACAGGTGCCCAGCGCGATAATGAACGAGGCGTAGACAGCGCAAGCAACGTACAGACGCCCGCCGCGACCGCGAACAATAACACACCCCCACCGCATTGTCTGGGTATGTATTCGTTGCCGATGCCCGGATTTCGTTCCTACCAGTCCGCCGCAAAAGTCGTTGTTGCTCGCGGACAGTAGCGGCCGGGCCCCGTACCGGCCAAAATGTAGAGGCCGGACCCCGTACCGGCCGAGATCCCGGAGAAAATGCTCTTTTCCGACGACGTCCGGTACGGGGCCCGGAGGCTACATGGGTGTGGCACAGCCGCCCTCGGCTGTGACGGATACGGCGGGCACGGAGACCCGCCGCTGCAAGCAAAGTTCGCAACGGCGACGGCGTCACATATGATCCACCTGTCTCTGCTATTCTGGTTGGCGCTGGTACTACCCGGCTTCGCCATCTTGTGTCATCTCGATCGGACGCAACTGCGATCCGGGCTGCTCGGCACGCTGGGACTGTCGTACCTCGCGACGTTCGGGCTGCTGGTGCCGATCTCGATCCTGTGCTACCTGCTGCACCTGCCAATCGCGGTGTTCGGCCTAGCGTGCGTGCTGCTCGTCATCGCGGGTGGAATTGAAATCACCCGCCGACGCTGGTGGCGCCGGGCCGGAAAGCTGATCGCCGGAGCGCTCGGCGTCGAACTGCTGATCGTCGCCATCGACTTGGTCTGGGGTGCCCGCCTCGGCGGCCTCTTCATGGGCGACCCCTACCTGCACCTGGCCCGCATTCGACATCTCTACGACCACGGACTCACCAACGACGACCCGTTCGTCGCCGGCGGACACTTCTTCGCGATTTACCATACTAATCTCCTCCACGCGCTCTATGCCGCCTGCGCGTGGGTCACCCGCGTCGATTATCTCAGCGTCTGGCACGCCGCTCTGCCGTTTGCCAAGCTGCTGGTCGCGAGCGGCTGCTACTACCTCGCGTGGTGCGTCTTCAAACGGCGCTGGGCGGCTTGGGTCGCGGCCCTGTTCTTCCTCGGCCTGTCGGCCCCGCTGCCCAACCTGGTCTTCCCGAACCGGATCGCCCCGTTCTTTGTCTGCCCGATTCTGATCGGGCTGGCAATCCAATTCTCCTGCCGACGATGTACTTGGCGATACGTGCTCGCATTCGCCGTGGGCCTGGCGGTGCTCGAACAAATCCACGGCATCTACGCCGTCTTCGCCGTGGGCCTGCTCGGACCGGTGCTGCTCGTCGTGGCCGTGTTCAAGCTGATCCGCAAACGACCGGACCGCCGGGCGCAACTCGCTTGCCTGCTGGTACTTCCGCTGGCGCTCGTCTCACCGGCGATTACAAAGCTCAACACCGCCAAAACACCCGCCAACATCGAGAAACCCGCCAAACCACGCTTCTGGCACTTCACACAAACCAATCGACGATTCATCGACCTCGACAACGGACAAACGCTGCTACATCCCCTGCGCGGCTTCGGCGCGCACGGCGGTATAGCGCACGCCCTGCTCGCCGCCGGCGCGATCGGAGCACTATGCACGCGTCGCCGACGAGAAGCGGGCTTTATGCTGGCCGTGGCAATTACAGGAGCGGCCGCGCTATACGTCCCGCCGATCTGCTCGGGCTTTCTGGCCGTGATCGGCCAAAAGTGGATCATCTATCGGCTGGAATTCATTCTCTTTCTCAGCCTCGCGGCGCTGCTGCCCGCGACCGTTGCGTACCTCCTGGATAACAAGCTGCGCTTCCGGCCGCTCCGAGCGATCCTCGGCATCGCCGCCGTATTTGTCGCGATGCCGTTCTGCCTGGGCGGCGACGACCACACCTGGTCACACTACCTCAAAAAAGGGAAACAGCCGCACGCCGTCCGCCGATGGAATTTGACCGAGCTGCGCAGCGTACGCGAGTTCTTCCGCCAACACATCCCCCCGAACGAGACAGTGCTCGTGGAGGGACTACGGGGAATGCAGGTGGTCATGCTCCACGATTGTCACCTGATCGCACCGCAGCGCGGCAGCATCGGCGTCCCGCAAATGGCCCAACGCCGACGTGACCTCGACGACTTGCTATCAACGACCACCAGCCCCGCTCGCCGGCGGGAATTGCTGCGAAAATATAAAATCCGCTACTACGTCCCGACCGAAGTCTCGCCGTGGGTTCGTACCCGCGGCAAAAACGCCTGGACGCTCGAAGGCAGGGAAAACGTATGGGTAATCGAATTAAAACCGTAGCGGCCGGGCCCCGTACCGGCCGAAATAATCGAACCGAAAACAAACCAAACGACAAAAAAACCGATGACCGTGCCGCAAGCGCCCCCGACCTGCGCAACGCTCTGCGCGGCTTTCTCCTGCTCGATCTGTTCGTCCGCCTTCTCGTCTGGACCGGAGCATTGGGACTGAGCATCGGTGCGTTCAACGCGCTCGATGCGTGGCCGGATCAGAGCCTGGTCGGCGCGGGGTTTCCGCTCGCCTGGTTCTGGGCCAAGCGCGTCGGCTGGTGCATTCTGTTCTTCAATGTGTTCTATGTCGCCGAGTTGGTCGTCCTGCGCTTGCTGATCCCGACGCCGAAGGAAGGTCGCTATTCGACCTCCGGACGCACACCGAATCGGCAACTGATCTGGTCAGGCCTGTTGGCGGCGCTCGTCAAGGCCCGCTACGAAGCACCGTTCCCCGGCTTTCTGGTTTTCCACGTCGCCAACCTCCCGCCGATGTGCTGGCTGATGGGACCGATCTTCGGCCCGAAATCACGCTCCTGCCACGCCACCGACCCGCGCATCCTCGACCCGCAGGGTGTGCAGCTCGGCCGAAACGTCGTCATCGGCTTCAACGCCACCGTCGCCGCCC
This sequence comes from Phycisphaerae bacterium, assembly GCA_030612705.1. GTDB lineage: Bacteria > Planctomycetota > Phycisphaerae > UBA1845 > Fen-1342 > JALSRY01. Next base: position 5,792 of record JAUWNI010000047.1, read on the forward strand.
ATTACCAGGAACGCGACGCCGTCACCATTACGCGTACAATCATCGAGGACAATGTGGTCGTCGGCGGACATGCGGTGATCTTCGGCGGCGTCCATATCAAAGCAGGTGCCATCATCGGAGCCGGCGCGATCGTGCTGCCCAACACCGTCGTCGGCCCGAACGAGTTCTGGGGCGGCATCCCCGCCAGGAAAATCCGCGACCTGCCAAACCTGGATGAGCAAAACGCCGCGGAGATCGGAGCCGGCCATGCCGAAACAGCTTAAAACCGTATTGATCGCATGTTGCACGCTGTCGGCATTACTCCCGGCAAGCTGTTCGAAAAAGCCGCTCGCCAAACCCGCCGAGCAGCCTCGCAACATCGTCCTGATCATCATTGATACGCTCCGTGTCGATAAGTTGGGGTGTTACGGCGGCGAACTCGGCGCCACCCCGCGCATCGACCAACTGGCCGATACCGGCGTGCGTTTCGAGCGGGCCTACAGCCATGCCCCATGGACGCTCCCCGCCTGCGCGTCGATCCTGACTTCGCTTTACCCGCCGCAACACGGCGCGGGCGGAAGCTATCCGCGTTTTTTCAAGCTCCCGGATTCGGTGCGAACCCTGGCGGAGTGTTTCCGTGATGCGGGGTTTGCAACCGCGGCCATCATCAACGTGGAATGGCTCACCGAATCGCTCGGGATGACACAGGGCTTCGACGACGTCGACTTCGAGATATATCCGAACAACCTCCAAGTGCGTTCGGCTGAAAAGACCACCGACGCCGCGCTCGCGTGGTTAAAATCGTCTCAGCGCCGAACGTTTTTTCTGATGGTCCACTACTTCGACCCGCACCTCATGTACGCCCCGCCGCCCGCATACCGCCGCCGGTTTGCCGCGCCCGAAGATCGCAACGATACCAGCCGCGTTTTCGGGACCGCTCAAGATATCCTCGAATATCGTCAAGGATTGATCGAATTCGACGACGCCACGATCCGACGGGCTGAACGCTTATACGACGGCGAGGTCGCCTACACCGATCACGAGGTCGGCCGACTGCTCGACGGTCTGGAACAACTTGGAATTGCAGACTCTACTATCGTCGTGCTGACCTCCGATCATGGCGAGGAATTCCTCGACCATGGCGGCTTCGAACACGGCCACACGCTCTACGAGGAGCTGGTGCGCATCCCGTTAATCATTCGTACCGGAAAGAAAGCCGCCGGACGGACCGTCGCATCGGTAGTCGGGCACGTGGACCTGGCGCCAACCCTCTGCGAATTGGCCCGAGTCGAACCGGACCCGACCTTCACCGGTAAAAGCCTGGTCGGCCTGCTCAACGGCGAGAGCGACGAAGATCATCCGATCATCTTCGAAGGCAACTTCTGGGGCCGCCCGCTGCGCGGCTGGTTGCGGGGCGGTTACAAGCTGATCCTTCAACCCGACGGACCGACCGAGTTGTTCAACCTCGTCGCCGACCCGCGGGAAACCAGCAACCTACGGAATTTCGACCCCCAACGCCTCAAACGAATGATCGCCGATCTGGATCTGGCATATAAAGGAATGATGACGCACATGCGCGACAACGATTCACCGGCGGAACTGACCCCCGACGAACTCCGCCGCCTCGAAGCCCTCGGCTACACCGAGGAGCGAAAACCAACGGCTCCCTAACGATGGAAAAACTACAGGGCCGCCCACACCCCCGGACGGCCCCGCTCTCCCCTCCTGAATACATGCGCGACTGCTACGGACACGTGGTCCCGTACACAGCCAGCAGCGCCGACAGATCGGCCAGATCCACGTCGCCGTCGCCGTCAATGTCGCCGTCCTCGTAGCTCGCTCCGCTGCTCATCCCGTAGTTGGCGAGCAATTGCGATAGGTCGGACAGGTCGATCACCCCATCGCCGTTCAGGTCGCCGGGACAATCCTGTGCCGGATCGACCGTCAACGTGGCTTCGTTCGAGGTCGTCGAGCACATGCCGCCCAGTAGGCCGGTGACGACGCAGTCGAACTGGCCGGCATCACCCAACTCGACCGGGTTGATCGACAGTGTATACATCGTTGTGCCGGAAAACCTCCCGCCGTCCGAAAGCTCAACCCCGTTCCTGCGCCACTGGAACGAATTGAGAACCGGGTTCTCGACGCCGACGAAGAAGACCGCCGCGTCGCCTTCGGTGACGGTAACGTCCTGCGGCTGCAACAGGATGACCGGCACATCCTCGTCGACGAGAATCTCCGCGTTGTTCGATGTCGCCGTGCAACCGTCGACCAGGTTCGTGACCACGCAGTTGTAGTTGCCGGCCTCCTCCGCGGGCGTGATGTCGATGATCATCAACGTCTGGGCCGTCGCGCCGGCGATGTGTCCGCCGTCAACCAGTTCGGTCGTCCCTCGCCGCCATTGATACCCGGGCAGCAACGTGTCCACCTCCACGTACAGGTAAACGTCGTCGCCGACACAGACTTCCTGACTCGGCTCGGGCTGGACGATGAACTCCGGCTCGTCGCACCCACCGCTCACGTTGATCGTGTAATCTTCAACCTCGCCATAACTCGTGTTGCCGCACGGGCTTAGCGAGGGATCGTAGTCCCCGTCCTGAATGCGAACCCGCATCCGCGTGCTACCTTCGACCGCACCGGTCGGCGGCGTGATCGTCCTCGAGTACGGACCGAGCCCCGACCACGACGTCGTGATCGTCTCGCCCGAGTCGTAGAAGTCCCCATCCTGGTTCCAGTCCACCCACAGCCCGCCGATGTCGCTGTCCCACTCGGTGTCCAGCGTCACCGTGATGGGATAACCGGTCCCGATCTCCATGTCCGTCGACTGGCCGGTGTAATTCGCATATCCGCTCGACCCGCTCGAGTTGTTGATCGACCCGACGTGTACGTTGCTGATGTACTCATAGCTGGTCGAGTTCGATGACGCCGCGCAGTAGCTCCCGCCGCCGCCGCAAAGCTGCTCCCGGGCATCTTCAAAAGCGGACAGATCGATCCGGGTGGCGTAGTTGGGGCAACCGATCGTACAGTGTGTTACGACCCCGATGATTTCGTCGTTGTGCATCAAGGCGGAACCTGAGTTGCCGTATGTAATATCAACAGTAAACACATAGTGTGTGCTATATCTGTTGTTAATCGTGCCTGTTTGGGTTTGCTGCGTCTGGCTTCGTACCGGCTGACCATTGTCCACCCCGTAGCCCCAAACCGTCGCGGATTGGCCGGAGCCGGCCGGCGATGTCGCCAACGGCCGGTACACGCCGTAACGCTCGTAAGGCGTCTGCCCGTAGTTATTCGTCCCGGCCGTCATCACCGACCAATCGTTGCCGACACCGTCGTTCGTAAACAGATGAGCCGTGATCGGAAACTGATCCGCGACCGGCGGATTGTACGGGTAACAATTCGAGGCCGAATTCGGTACATTGAATTGGATCGTGTCGTCCCAACCTCCGTCGGCGCAGTGTCCCGCCGACACCAGGCAGCTATCCTGGTTATAGACCGAGGCGGTACACCCGACCGGCATCAGCCGACCCGTCCATTCCTCATCGGACGGGACGCGATCATCCGCGCCGCAGATACCGCAATCGTCATCCGCGCAGGGCCCGCGCAAGCCTCCCTCAACTTGGTAAACCCCCACTTGCTCCAGGATTACTTTGTTGTTCGTCGTTGCAGGCGCGGCGACCAGTACGAGATACACCGTATCGCCGTTGAAATACGCCGAGGTGTTGTTCCACATTGCGAGGTCATAAGCGTCGAGTTCCTGCACCTCGCCGTCGTAAGCCGACGTCATGCGGAGATAACTACCGGTCTCCAGATCAACCTTTCCGAAGTACAGCCGCAGCCAGACGGCGTCCTCGACCGCGATGGTCGCCTTGTACATGACGGCGGCATCATTCCCCGTGTTGGTAAGGTTCCCGCTGTCCAGACGGTGCTCGGCATATCCTCCCAACGGCCAATCAAGCGTTGACTGCGCCAAGACGGGCGCGGCCAATACCGCCACCAAAAGCAATGTGGACGTTCGCAGAGTCATTGTGCGCATGTGGTTCTCCTCGATCGTGAAAGCCAACAAGTGTCCCTGCCGCGATGCGTAAAGATCACCCGGGTCGGGCTGGAAAGCTGCAAAACGATCAACGAGAGCCCGCACAAATCATCCACACCGAATGCACTCAATAGATGTGCGCGCATACACGTATAATCGTCCGGGTAGATAGCTCCCTCCACGCGACGCGGCGTAGTAGTTGCGCATTCCCGTGCCTCAAATCAGCTCACCACGCATAGCACGAAAATGCGGCCTTTTATCAATCCTTACCAAACGCCCCACCAAAGTCAAGCAGAAACGGCAAACACGACAAAGCCTAGGGGCATGACAGTTTTGGCGGGCTTCGGCGCGGGCCCTGTAGCGTCCGCCCCCCGTGGCGGACGTCGGGTGGCGAAAGATTTCTACATTCTACGTCCGCCACGGGGGGCGGACACTACGTTTCCCGGCTTACACAGCGCCCGCTAAAACTGTCATGCGCCCCCCCCAAGTGACGCACACCCACCGGACCTTAACCGCTCACGAAAACGCGATCAGACTGAACAACGCTTATTTGACAGCCTACTAGCATCGGGCCCAAATACGCCATCGGCTCGTACCAAAGACATGCGCTACATCGAAACTCACGGCAGACGCCGCATGAACATCTTCAGCACCCCGGCCTCCTGGATGACCCGGAAACAATTCCCCGCCGTCGCCGCGTTCGTCGCGCTGGTGCTTACGCTGCCGTCCCTGTGGGTCGGTTGGCAGATCGACGACCACTTCCACCGCCACGTGCTGCTCGGCGCGCCGCACATCCCGGCCCTGCGCACCACGCCGACCAACCTGTTCGCATTGATCGACGGCGATCCCGAACGCAACACCCGCCTGATGGACGTCGGCGTGCTGCCCTGGTGGACGTACGAGAAACTCCGCCTCGCCTTCTGGCGACCCTTGTCCGCACTCACACACTGGTGCGACTATCAGCTCTGGCCGAATTCCCCCGCCCTGATGCACGTGCAAAACCTGTTGTGGTTCGCCGTGGCAATCGCCATGGCAGGCGTGCTGTATCGCCGACTGATCGGCGCGACCTGGGTAGCGGGCCTGGCGGCGCTGCTCTACGCGATCGACGACGCCCACGGCCTGCCCGCATGTTGGATCGCCAACCGCAACGCACTCATCGCGGCCGCCTTCGGACTGCTAGCACTGCTGGCACACGACCGCTGGCGACGTGCCGGCTGGCAACCCGGCGCCGTGCTCGGCCCGCTCGCGCTGCTATTGGCGTTGCTGTCGGGTGAATCCGCGCTCGGCGCCGGTGCATACCTGCTGGCCTACGCCTGCTTCCTCGACCCGACACCGCCGCGCCGACGCCTGAAAGCACTCGTACCCTACGCCGTCGTCGCAATCGGTTGGTGGTTGACCTATCACGCGCTGGGCTACGGTGCCACCGGCTCGGGTCCGTACAACGATCCCGCTCAAGACCCGCTGCGCTTCGCCGCGCTCGTGCTGGAGCGCGCCCCGGTCTTGCTGCTGGGGCAACTGGGATTCCCACCGGCCGGTATCGACTCGATCTTGTCCTCGACCGCTCGGCACGCATTATGGCTTTGGGCGCTCGTCTTCCTCGCGCTGCTGTCCGTCACACTCGCGCCGCTGCTTCGGCGTAACAAACTCGCACGATTCTTCGCGGCGGGAATGATGCTGTCGGTTCTGCCGCTTTGCTCGGTATTCCCTGACGATCGGCTGTTATTCTTCGTCGGCTTCGGCGCGATGGGATTGCTGGCGTTATTCCTGGGAAACCTGCGCGAGCGCGCCCCCTGGCTCCCCGCTCGCCGCTCATGGAGCGCCGTCGCCCGCACGGCGGCAGTCATCCTGGTGGTCATACATGTCGTGTTGGCACCCATATTTCTTGCCTTGCACAGCCGAACTCCGGTGATTGTAGGCGCCGGCCTCCTGCGGCTGGCCGACAGCGTGCCGAACGACCCCGACCTCGCACACCAGCAACTGATTATCGTGAACACCCCGGACGCATTTACGGGATCATTCCTGCCGATCCTGCGGGCGTTGAACAACCAACCGCTGCCGACGCACACACGCTTCCTCGCCCCCGCCGCGCAGCCCCTTGAGTTGAAACGTCTCGACGAGCGGACATTGGCAATCCGGCCGGCGCTGGGCTTCCTACCCCACCCCGGCACACCCAACGAAAACGCGCCCCATCCAAACATCGACTTCACATACGTCCACCAACGCCTCGACCGGCTCTCCCGTGGCGACGATCACCCGATGACCCTCGGACAACAAATCGAGTTGACCGGCGTAACCATCGAAATCACCGCGCTTACCAACGACGGTCGCCCCGCCGAGGCAACCTTCCGTTTCGCCGTGCCGCTCGAAGACCCCTCGCTACGCTGGCTCCGCTGCGAGCAAGGTGTGTACGTTCCCTTCACGCCGCCCGCCGTGGGCGATACCGTGCACCTGGAACAGGCAACCAAGTGGCAAATCGAATGACCAACAAGAGCCGGACCAATGCTCAAAACGGTTCACGACGATTTACAACGTGAGGTAATCTTTGACTTTCCACCCCAGCGCGTGGTCTGCCTGTGCCCGTCACTGACCGAAACACTCTTCGCGCTGGGCCTCGCCGGGCGGATCATCGGCCGCACCTCGTACTGCACCCACCCGGCCGAGCACGTGCAAAACGTCGCCATTGTGGGCGGAACCAAAGACGTCGACATCGACCGCGTCCGCGCGCTAAACCCTGATTTGGTCATAGCGGAAAAAGAGGAAAACCAACCCCAAACCGTCGGAACACTCGCGGAGACGCTCCCGGTATTCGTCTGCAACGTCACCGACTACGAAAGCGCCTTGCACGCCGTCACACACCTCGGCAACCTCACCGGCCGCACCGAACGAGCAACGACACTCGTCCGCGACATCCGCAACGCTTTCACCGACGTGCGTCCGCGCGCCACCCACCGCGTCGCTTATCTGATCTGGCAAAATCCCTACCGGGCCGCCGGACGCGACACATACATCCACGCCCTGCTCGAAAAGTGCGGCTTCGATAACGTTGCCGCCCAACTCGCCGACCGTTATCCGGAAATCTCGATAGAAACGCTGCGCGAACTCGCGCCGGCGTGGGTCTTCCTTTCCTCCGAGCCGTTCCCGTTCGACGATGCGCACCTCGCCAAACTCGCTCCGCAAATCCCCGCCGCCCGCCTGATCCGAGTCAACGGCGAAATGTTCGCCTGGTACGGCAGCCGCATGATCCCGGCGGCAAAGTATCTCCAGCAGCTTCTCGCCGAACTCGACAAAACCACCAACGCGTAACGCGTCGGCTCGCGCCCAATGTTGCTCCGTGCGCGGATTTGCCGGAGAATCACCCCGAGCTTACTTCACGGATACCAAGGAGAGAACTCGTGTTCCAACGACCATCGTTCATCGACCGCCATACGTCTGTTATTGCGTTGCTGCTCGCCTCTCTGGCCGTCACCCTCACGGCCCGCGCGCAATCCCAGACCTTCGACCCAAAGAGCTATCCCCCCGCAAAACGCGGCGATACCGTCGACGTGCTCCACGACACAAAAGTCGCCGACCCCTATCGCTGGCTCGAAGACGAGCAGAGCGACGAGACCCAGGCCTGGATCGACGCGCAAAACAAACTCACTCAAACCACCCTCGCCCGCTTCGCCAACCTCAAAAAGCAAATCGCCGCCGAACTCGAAGCGGTCTACGGCGTCGATTCCGTCTCGAACCTCCACCCGCATATGCAACGCTACTTCTTCACCAGACGAACGGGACTCGAGAACCACGCCAAAGTGTATATGTGCGAAAGCGACTATCGCGCGACGCCCCGCGTCGTCATCAACCCCAACAAATTCAGCACCGACGGAACCGTCGCCCTCGACTGGTGGTTCCCCTCCCGGAGCGGCTCGCTGATCGCCTACGGCAAGTCGTCCGGCGGCTCCGAAAAAAGTACGCTCTACATTCGTAGCATCCGGACCGGAAAGGACATGCCCGACGTAATCCCCTTCACGCAGTATTGCAGCGTGGCCTGGAACCGCGCCGGCACCGGTTTCTATTACAACCGCTGCCCCGACCCCGCCACCGTCCCCGCGGGCGAGGAAAACTTCCACATGCGCGTCTACTACCACAAGGTCGGAACCGACTGCAAGGAAGACCGCTACGTCTGGGGCGCAGGCCGGCCGATCGATGAGGAGCCCCGACCATACTCCTCCAGCGACCACAAGTACCTGCTGCTCAACTTCTACCGCGATCCCGCCAAAAACGATCTCTACTTCGGCCCAATGCGCGGCACCGAGCCGCTACAACCCGTCGCCGAGGGACTCGACGCGATCACCCGCGGCGACGTGGTCGATGACCGACTCATTTTATTAACGAATTACCAGGCCCCGCGCTTCCGAATCTGCACCACTACCGTCGATAAGCCCACGCACGATAATTGGCTCGACCTGGTCCCCCAGCAGAAAGGCGTAATCAGCGACTTCGCCGTCATCGACCACAAACTGGTCGTCCACGTCACCGAGGACGTCCACTCGCGCCTGCTGGTCTTCAACCTGGACGGGCGGTTGCTCGAGGAAGTCCCGCTGCCGGGTGCCGGCACCGTCTCCGCCTATCAGCCGGGCATCGGCACGGTGCAGGCCTTCGCCGGCACGCTCGATGAGCCCGGGTTGTTCTTCACGTTCTCGTCGTGGGTCGTGCCGACCACGTCGTATCGCTACGACCTGCAAACGCACGAGCTTGAAAAACTGCACCAGCGCGAATGCCCGCTCGACCTCGGCAAGTACGAAACCAAGCAGCTCTGGTACGACTCGAAAGACGGCACTCGCGTGCCGATGTTCATCGTCGCCAATAAAAACATCAAACTCGACGGGAACAACCCGACGCTGCTCTACGGCTACGGCGGCTTCAACGTCAGCTTCTATCCCTATTACCGCCCGCGAATCCTCCCGCTGCTCGAGCGCGGCGGCGTATGGGTCCTCGCCAACATCCGCGGCGGCGGCGAGCTCGGCCAACAGTGGCACGACGGCGGCCGACGACAATTCAAACAAAATTGCTTCGACGACTTCTACGCCGCCGCCGAAAAACTCATCGAACTCAAATACACCAACCCCGCCAAGCTCGCCTGCAAGGGCGGCAGCAACGGCGGCCTGCTGATCGGCGCCGCCGTCACCCAGCGACCCGACCTCTTCCAGGCCGCCATCAGCCAGGTCCCGCTCATGGACATGCTCCGCTTCCACAAATGGGGCATGGGCGCCCAGTGGGTCCACGAGTACGGCGATCCCGAAAACCCCGACGAGTTCAAATGGGTCCACGCCTACTCGCCCTATCACAACGTCAAGGACGGCGTCGATTACCCGGCCACGCTGATCGTCACCGCCGAGTCCGACAACCGCGTCGACACCGCCCACGCGTTCAAGATGACGGCGGCGATGCAGCACGCCACCAGCGGCACCCGCCCGATCCTGCTCCGCTGCGAACGCAAGGCCGGCCACGGCGCCGGCAAGCCGCTCTCCATGCGCATTCAAAACCAAAGCGAAGACTGGGCTTTCCTGATGTGGCAATTGGGAATGATCGAATAGCGGATTATCGTAGCGAGTAACGGCTGCACCCGGACGAAGTGAACCACACAATTCTAGGCTCTTCGGCAGAATCTGTGGAAGAGCCATTTATTTAGTGGAGTAATTTCGCTGGAATAGCTCGCCTTACGCCGGCCGTAACGCGTACCAGCCCTTTTTCACTTCCGCCGTTACCACCGGCGTTTCCACCTCGTGATCGATGAAGATTAGCCAGTCCTCTTCCGCCGCGCGCTTTAGGTACTTGTTCTTCGATTCCCGGTTGTCGAGCGGGAACAGGTCGTATGCCATGTTGTACGGCGCCCCGACGTGCGCCGCGGTCGGCATCGAGTCGCCCGGGAAAATTGCCGTCCGCCGCGAACCTGTCACGATTATCGAATGATGACCGCGTGTGTGTCCGGGTGTCGGCAGCGAACGAACCCCCGGCACGCACTCCTCCTCACCTTCGTGAAGACACCATGCCCGCGCCTCGTCGATCGGCTGGAGATTTTCCATCCGGTACGTTGTCTTCATCGTGCCGAAGCCGACTTGTGCATCGTCGTACTCACGCCGCCGCACGTGTACCCTGGCGTTGGGAAAGGTGGACACGATTCGCCCGTCGCGTTCGTAGGTCAGTCCGCCCGCGTGGTCGAAGTGCAGGTGCGACACGACCACGTCCGTGATCGTCTCCGGCTCGACCCCCGCCGACCGTAACCCGCTCAACAGCCAGCGCGACGGGTCGATCTCGAAGAAACCCTGCTCTTTCTCGTCGTACTTGGATCCATGCCCCGTCTCGATGATCACGCGCCGATCCGTCTCGCCCTCCCACTCAACCAGCAGGCAATTACACGCCAACTGTATTCGGTTCTGCTCATCCGCCGGCGTGCTCTGCTGCCACAGCGGCTTTGGGATGATTCCGAACATTGCTCCGCCGTCGAGTTTCAATCGTCCCCCGTCGATCAGCGTGATTGAGCAGCCCCCCAGATCGTATTTCGGCAACTTCGCCGCGTTATCGGTCATCATCATCATCCTGTCGCGTCGGTCACAAGTCTGCCCCGGGCGGGTATGATACCGACAACGGCGGCCGATTGTGAGCCGCCCCGCGACAACCCCCGGGCAAGGGTGGCTGATGGCTGATATCCGCTGCGTGGTCTTCGACGTTGACGGCGTTCTCACCGACGGGCAACTGCTCTACGGCGAGCGCAACGAACCGCTCCGCGCCTTCCACGTCCACGACGGCTTCGCGATCCACTGGCTCGAAAAGCTCGGCGTTGTGCCCGTGATCCTGACCGGCAAGTCGTCCGTCGGCGTCGAGACCCGCGCCGCCGAGATCGGCATCCCTTACGTGATCCAGGGCAGCCGCGACAAGCTCGCCGACCTGAAGCGTCTGCTTGAGAAGCTTAAGCTGGAGCTTGATCAGGTTGCCATGATCGCCGACGATTTGCCCGATCTGCCGGTGTTGCAAGCCTGCGGCTATCCGATCGCGGTCGCCAATGCTGTCCCGGAGGTGAAGATCGTTGCCCGCTACGTTACTGAGAAGCCCGGCGGACACGGTGCCGCGCGCGAAGCACTGGAGCACCTCCTCCGTGCCGACGGGCGTTGGTCTGAGGTGCTCGCCCACTACGGCGCCGCAACGGCCGCGAAAACATAACACACGGAAGCAAACGCGATGGTCCGTAACATAATCCTGCTCATCTCGACGACGGCGGTGCTGCTGATATTGTTCGTCGGCTACCTGATGTTCGTCGGCACACCCGCCCCCGACGAGCGGGTACTTGCCAACGGCACCGTCGACCTGCCCATCACCACCCAGGTCGCCGACGAAAAGAAGCTCCGCATCGCCGGCATCGAGGTCGACCCGGGCGAGGACATTGCCTACATCACTTATGATTCCGCCGGCAACCCCACCGACTATTTTCGCTGTCGTAATTGGGAAAAGGTCCCCGGCACACAGGACGAAGTCCGCCTCACCGACCCCGAACTCATGATGCGGCTCCCCGGCGGCATGATCGTCACGATCACCGCCGAACGCGGCCAGATCAAGGCCGAACGCGTGCAGTCCAAGCGCCTCCGCCCCAAGTTCGGTTGGCTCGCCGGCAACGCCCGCATCGTCGTCGACCGCGAAACCGGCTATGACCGCACCCCCCTTAGCGAGCGTCCCGAAGACCAAATCACCATCACGATGGACCGCCTCGACTTCGACCTTGAACTCGGCGAGCTCAAGACCGCCGACCCCCTACACGTCACCAGCTCCGAATTCGACATCACCGGCACCGGCCTCCACCTTATCTGGAATCAGGAAGACAACCGCGTCGAAAAACTGCTGGTCGAAAACGGCGGCAAAATGACGCTCACCGGCCAACTGCTCGCCTCGATGGACCGTTCTCTCGAACGGCAGCGCGACAACGCCCCCGTTGTCACCCAGCCCGCCGCGCCCGTCACGCCCGCGCCGAGAAAAAAGAAACGCAAGCCCACCGCCTACCGCTGCGCCTTTTCCGACAATGTCTCCGTCGAGTACTTCGTCGACAACCAGCGGCACGGTGCCCTGACGGCCGATGAGCTGACCCTGCTCTTCGACGTTGGCGGCCGAGCTCGCGGCCTGCCTAGCCGTAATAAACCAACCGCCACCGCACCGGCGAGTCAACCCGGCGATGCTCCGGACAAACGCATCGTCGTAAAATGGACCGGCCCACTCTCGCTCGGTCCCGCGGGCACGCCACCCTCGCCCGATCAGCCCCGCCGCCATTTCGAGGCCAGCGGCAAAGCCGTCACCGTCGAGCTTCCGAATGGCCGCCTGCTGTGCGGCCGCCTGACCCTCCACGAGGAAACCGAGCGTATCTGGTTCTACCCGACCGAGAGCGGCTTCGTCGAGCTCTCATCCGGAGATGGTCTCGCGGTCAAGGCCGCCAGCATCTTCATCGATCTCGAAGCCGACATCGTCAAGCTCATCGGTGACGTGTTGTTCAAGTCCGGCACAGCCGCGCGTCAACGTGACAGTTCCCTGACGATTCGCGCCGATCTGTGGGCCGAATTGCACCTTGCCGCCGACCGCGAGCGCGACATCGCCGAAAATGTCTTCAATAGCCCGCTCACGTCGCGCCCGCCGGAATCCGCCGTCTTCGTCGGCGATGTCACAGTCAGTTATGAAGACCAGCTCCTTCGCGCTCATCGCCTGGACGCCAACTTCCGCCCGGTCGACGAATCCGCCGAGCCTGCCGGGGACACGCCCGCCCCGCGAGCCATGCTAGAATCCGCCCTCGCCACCGGCGACGTGCTCCTCACCACCGTCGACGCGAGCAGGCGTCACGATTGGCGGAGTGTGCTCGAACGCAACACACGGACCATCAAACGCGCCCTGATCCGATCACTATCGACAACCGCCCGTGCCCAAACCCGCCACCGCGGGCCGCGCGAAGACCGCATGCTCACCTGTGCCAGCTTGCACCTGGAATTCGGCACGACCGACGGCGAAGTCCACATCCGCGAAATGCAAGGCACCGGAGCCGTCGAAATCCACGACCGCCACAATCGCTTTGCCGCCCGCGGACGACACCTCACCGCCACCTTCATTGGTCGCAAAGACCTCCAGCACGCCACCGTCACCGGTACCGACACCAACCCCGCGCTCGTTCGAGCCCAGGCGTACGCTCTGCGCGGCAACCGGATCAACATCGATAACCAAGCCGGTACGCTCCATGTTGACGGCCGCTCGAAGCTCGCCTTCCGTTCCCGCCGCAGCCTTCAGGGTCTCACCCGCGGCCGCCCCGAGACGATCACCGTCACCAGTAACGAATCGATGCACGTTGACTTGCGGGAAAACACCGTCAATTTCATCGGCCGGGTCGCCGCCGGCACGGGCAACGAACAACTCCTCGCCGACTCCCTGACACTCTTGCTGGAAGACGTGACCGAACGGCCCGCGATGTCGGGCGCGGACGCGTTCGCGCGCCCGCTGCTCCAAAATCTTTTCGGCAAGTCGAAGTCCGCCGACTCGTCCCGTTCGCTCTTTGCCGAACCGCGCTCGAGTGGCGGCACGCGTAAAGAACTCGTGCGCCTGCTCGCGTCCAACGCCGCCATCCAAGCCGAGACGTACGTCGCCGGGGACGAGCTGCCGCTCACGCACCAGAGCATCGCCGCCCCCGAGTTGGAAATCGACGTCCGCCGCCGCTACATCCGAACGACCGGCGACACAACTCTGTTGATGACTGATCGCCGCCTGCGCGACGCCGAAACCCGGGCTCGCTCCGCTCTTGGCATCGCCTCCGCGTTGACCAACAGCGGACCCAGCCAAACCGCGATGGACTGCCGGCGCGGCCTGTTGTACATGCTCGGCGAAGAAGGCCCGCAACGTAGAGACTCGGTCTTGCTGGAAGGTGGCGTCCGCTTTCGCTATGTCACCGGACGCGAGATGGCGGGCCTCGAAGAGTTGCTCCCCCAGGTCGCGATCGATCCGGAACTCCTGAAAACCCTCAAGAACCAGAATACGTACATGGAATGCGAGCGGCTCGAATGTGTCTTCGGCGTCCCGGATGAATCCCGCGCGCCGCGGGCCGCGCTCGGCCTGCGCTCCTCGCTCGCGATTGCGTCGCTCAACGCTTGCGAAAACGTCTACGTTCGCGACCAGCGCGACAACGATATCCGTACGATCTATGCCCACCAGTTGGAATTCGACCGCGCCGGCGGCGTCATCCGCATCCTTGGCCTGCCCGAGAAAAACATCAACGTCCGCCTCTACGACGAGAACGCCGAGACCGGCCGTTTCCACGGCCCCATCGTCAGCCCCGAAATCATCATCAACCTCGACACCAACACCATCGAGGCCAAAGACATCCGAGGCCGAGCCGGCGGATAATGGGTAACAAGGTAACAAGGTAACAAGGTGACAAGGTAACAAAGTAACAAAGTAACAAAGTGATAAAGTGATAAGGTGATATGGTAACAACGTGACAGCTTGGTGCTCTGTGACGTGTTGAATGATGGATGGCGCGAAGGGTGGCCCATGGCTTTAGCCGTGGGGGGGCACGAATCGAAACCCTATTCGTGTCCCCCACCTCTAAAGAGGTGGGCCACCCTTCGCATTATCCATCAAGCGGTGTAAACAAAGCACCAGATTAATATGAGAGTGGTTGAAAGGCGGCACTTTGTCACTTTGTCACTTTGTTACTTTGTCACCTTGTCACCTTGTCACCTTGTCACCTTGTCACCTTGTCACCTTGTCACCTTGTTACCTTGTTACCTTGTTTCTCTCCGTTACATCCGCTCGATCGTCTCAATCCCCAGCAGGCCCAGCCCCAGCTTGAGTGCACGCGCCGTCAAGTCGCACAGCCGCATTCGGCTCAGCCGCGAGGTCTCATCCGCCGCCTTGAGCACCGGGCACGATTCGTAAAACCGCATGAAGTCCGACGCCAAATCATAGAGGTACGTACACAAGACATGCGGCGCCAACTCGGCGGCGACCGCGTCGATCGTTTCCCGCAGCCGCCCCAGCCGCAACGCCAACGCCCGTTCGGCCGGTTCATTCAACGATATCGCAACATCGTCGGCGTAGACATCCGGCTTGCCAAACCGCTCGGCCGCCTTGCGATATATCGACCGGATACGAGCGTAGGCGTACATCATGTACGGCGCCGTATTCCCCTGCATCGCCAGCATCTTGTCCCAGTTGAAAACGTAATCGCTCACCCGGTCATTGCGCAAGTCGGCGTATTTCACCGACGCGATGCCGACTCGCCGAGCGATCTCACACTTTTCCTCTTCGCTGAAGAAGGACACCGGCCCGTCGTACTCTCCGCCGCCTCGCCGCTCCGTCGCTTCGTCGCTTCGGGCGTCCAGCAACTCGCGCGCCAACTTCTCCGCCTCGTCCAGGAGTTCGCCCAGCTTGACGTTCTCGCCCTCCCGTGTCTTTAGCGGCTTACGGTTCGCTCCCAGCACGCTTCCGAAGGACGCATGCTCCAGCGAAACGTCATCACCCGCCCAGCCGACCGCCCGCGCCGTGGCGAACAGCATCTCGAAGTGCAGCTTCTGCCGCGCGTCCGTTACGTAAACCAGTTGTTTGCAGCCCAACTCCCTGATCCGATATCGAATCGCCGCCAGGTCCGTCGTCGCGTACAAAAACGCCCCGTCGGACTTTTGGACGATCATCGGCAACTCGTCGCCGTCCGGTTTTTTGAATAGCGGTTCGTGCTTCTCGTCATACAGGAAAACGCATTGCGCCCCCGCATCCTCGCGCAGCTCGGCGTACGGCGCCCCAGCCGGCACCGCTTTGTCGCGCACCGGCAGCTTCTCGCGCAATTCCGTCACCAGAGGCTCCAGCCGATCGTTGTAAAAACTCTCGCCGCAAACGTCCGCTCGTTCGAGCAACACCCCAAGACGGCGATAGATTCTGTCGCAATAATCCAGTGTTATTGCGCAGGCATCTTTCCACGCGGTGTATTCCTGCTCATTTTTCTCGCCGCCTTTTTGTAGCATGGCCGTGATGTATCTGGCAAGATGCTCATACGGAATATTGTGGGTGGTGAGGCCTTTGCCTTGTGCGAGTTCCTCGACGAGCGATACGAATTGGTATGCCTTTTCAAGCTCGTCCAGAGATATTTCGCCCTTGAGAGCTTCCTCCAAAAACGGTTTGAAAACGCGCTTCCCATCCCGGTCCTGGTCTAGATCCCGGTTGTGCGTTTCGACGATTGTATCCAGAATGGTTTTTTCGGCGTCTTCTCCTTGCTCCCGAGCTTCCTGAAGCTCCAGCATTTTCTGGTCAATGTAGTCCGGTTCGCCGCGGTTCTTGGCCATGCAGATATGCCAGAGACTCAGGATGATTCGGCCAAACTGCTTTCCCCAGTCGCCGATGTGGTTCTGCCGAACGACCTCGTGCCCATCGAACATCAGCACGCGGGCAAACACGTCCCCGATCACCGTGCTCCGCAAATGCCCCACGTGCATCTGCTTGGCGATGTTCGGCGACGAGTAGTCGACCAATACCTTACGCGGGCGCTCCACCGGCGGCATGCCGAGCCGGTCGGCCTCTTGCGGCGTTGGTTTTTGACTGGTGGTTTTTGGGGCCCTCGCTGGCGCTTCGGGTTCTGATTGTGGCGGCGCCGGCACCTCTCCCAGATACCCGCTTAAAAACGCATCCGAAAGCCGAACATTAATAAATCCCGGTCCGGCAATCTCCGGCGGCTCGGCCACCCCCGCCAGGTCAACCGCTTCGATAATCCGCTGGGCAATGTCCCGCGGCTTGGCCTTCAAACGCTTGGCCAGCGACATCGCCACGTTGCACTGGTAATCCCCAAACCTGGGATCCCCCGCCGGCCGAACCACCGGATCAATCTCGTCCGGCTTGGTCCCGGCCACCGCGGCAACCGCAACGCCGAACCGCTCTTTCAACATATTAATCAGGCTGTCGTGTTTCATGGTTCGATAGGGTCCACTGTATCGAAGGGTTAGGCGGGATCAGCCGTGGCAAACCGCTCACTCCACGTTGACGACCTCGCGTACTTCCGGCACGTGTTCGCGCAGGGTACGTTCGACGCCCATCTTGAGCGTTTGGGCGGCGTGCGGGCAACCCGAGCAGGCCCCCTTAAGCTGCACTTTCACGGTGCCGTCGCTCTCGACGCTGATCAGCTCGATATCACCGCCGTCGCCTTGTAGGTGCGGGCGGATGCCCTCGATGACTTGTGCGACACGTTCGTACAATTCCGGATTGGTCTGGGGTGCGTCAGTCATGATTACCTCGTTTTCCCTGTTGCAGCGGACCGCCGCCCGCGCGGCGTCATCACTGGGGCAGGCGGGATTCGAACCCGCACTGTAGGGATTTTAAGTCCCTTGCCTCTGCCATTGGGCTACTGCCCCGACACGTACACATTCTACAGCCGCCTCGACGCCTCTGCACATGTCAGGCCGATGATCATTCCCGCCCGCGCGCCTCCAAATCACGAATTCCGCTCCGTCACCATTACTCTACAATAAGCGCATGACCAAACAGCACGACCGCCAAACGACACGCAACCTCCGCCGGGCCTGGATCATTTCGATCGGGACCGAACTGGCGCTCGGTCAGAGCGTAGATACAAACGCGGCCTGGCTGGCCCGACAACTCGCGGACCTCGGCATACGTGGCGAGCGCCACCTTACCGTCGCGGACGACCTGCCCGCGATCCGTGACGTTCTGCGCCAGGCCGCCGACGAGTGCGACTTGATCATCGTCACCGGCGGCCTCGGCCCGACCGCCGACGACCTCACCCGCCAGGCCCTGGCCGAGGCGGCCGGCGTGGAGTTGGAAACCGACGCCGCCAGTATGGAACAAATTCGCGCGTTCTTCGAAAATCGCCGGCTACAGTTCTCGGAGCAAAACAAGGTGCAGGCCCTGATTCCGAAAACCGGCGGCGCCATCGAGAACACCAGCGGCACCGCGCCTGGTATTTTTATAGCATTGAATGGTACCCCCTGTTACGCGCTGCCGGGCGTGCCGTTCGAAATGAAAAAAATGTTCACCCGCGACGTGCTGCCGAACCTGCAAGCCGCCGCCGAACGCGTCATGCGAATGCGCCGGTTGAATTGCTTCGGTGTCGGCGAATCCGACATCGGCGCGAAGCTGCGCGACCTGATGGAACCCGGACGCAACCCCGGCGTCGGCACCACCGCCGAGCGGGGCGTCATCGGCGTGCGTATCAACGCCACCGCCGCCACCGCCAAGGCGGCCGATGCGCTACTCGACGAAACCGAAACGACGGTGTGTTCGCGGCTGGGCAAGATTGTCTTCGGCCGCGAGACCGACACGCTCGCCTCGGTCGTCGGTGAGCAACTGACCGCCCGCGGCGAAACGCTTTCCACGGCCGAGTCCTGCACCGGTGGCCTGATCGCAAAAATGCTGACCGACACCCCCGGCAGCAGCGCATACTTCGTCGGCGGCGCGGTCACGTACGCGAACGAACTCAAGCAGCAGTTGCTCGACGTGTCGGCGGAGACGCTGGCACGGTTCGGCGCGGTCAGCGAGTCTGTTGCCTACGCCATGGCCGAAGGCGCCCGTGAGCGGTTCGGCACCACCTATGCGATAGCCGTAACCGGTATCGCCGGCCCCGAAGGTGGAACGACCGATAAACCCGTCGGTCTCGTCTTCCTCGGATTGGCTACGCCCACCGGCACGACTGTCCGCGAGATTCGCTTTGGCAGCAACGCGCCCCGCGAGGTCATCCGGGCCCGCGCCGCCCACACTGCCTTGAACCTGCTGCGGCTAGAGCTTGTGGAGTGACTTGATTGGCGGTCTGGAGCAACAAGCAGGGCAGAGAATTCTGCCGATTAAGCGGCCCTGTAACAAAAAGTTGTGCCGGAAGGCTTTGCGCGCCTGCCGATAATACGTAACGTGCGTCTTTCCGGCCGCGCGGCAGGCTGTCCGCGGATATGCCCGCGTGATCAACGCACCGTCGCTTGGCGGCCAACAACAACGACTCGGGAGTTTGCACAATGCTCAAGAACCTGTCAGGGTTGTCGCTGATGATATTGGCAATCACGCTGCCGGTCGCTGTTTGCCCGGCCCAGGAGCAACCGCTCGCCGAGCCGGAACAGACCCCCGCCTCCGTCGCGATCGCCGATCTGACGATCCCCGAATTGCTGATGTTGGCCGACCAATATCGCAGCGCGAAGCGCTTTACCGACGCGCTCAACCTCGTCAGACTCATCGTCCACAAAGACGAGAACAACATCGACGCGCTCCGCCTGCTCGGCGACATTGCCTGGGACATGCAGAACGCCGAACAGGCTCAGAAAAACTGGACTCTCGTCCGGCGCATCCAACCCAACGACTTCGGCGCCAATTGGGGTTTGGGGCGTTTGAACCTTCGTTCCGGTCAATACCGCAACGCGATGTACTATATCGAGGTCGCCGAGAGCGTCATGCCGGCTGATCCGCCGGAGATCGTACCGCAAGTCTTGATCGCCCTGGCCCAGTCCTACCGCGGGTCCGGCTTACGTAGCCAGGCCGTCGAAACGATTCAGAAGGCACTGACGATCGATCCCAGGAATTTCGACGCCTGGTACGTGCTCGCGGCTTTGCGGACCGAGATGGCCCGTAGTCAAGAAGACTTTGACCAGGCTCTCGGCGACGCCGACATGCTGATCGAGATCGCCGACAACCAACTTAAAACCAACGGGACCACGCTGGCAGGTATCCAGATGCTACAAACGGCCTGCCGGATAAAGCTGGGGGTGCTCAACGCCTGTGGGCCAATCCTCTTCGAACGAAACCCCGACGGCTCGCTCTCGGATCGGCTCTTGCCCGGCATGGAAAAGCTGGCCGCCAACATCTTTGACAAGATCGTCGACGTCATGATGCAGCAGGCCGACCTTGAACGCACGTTGGTGCACTTTCGCATCATCGCGATGGCCGAGAAGACGGTCGAAGTCGACGGAGCCACCAATCCCAGCACGCTCATGAAACTCGGCTCGCTACAGGTTGCCACCGGAAAGTTGCTCGAGGCAACCGAGACCTTCCAGCGGGTATTGGCGCTCGACCCGATGAACAAGTCGGCCCAGCGGCAACTCGACGCCCTCCAAATGCAGCAGCCCGAGCCCACAATCGTCCCCATGCCTTAATGCTACACTGCAACGGTTAACCGCCAAGACTTGGCGCGGCCTTCGGCCGCAACCAAAGGGACCAAGGGTCCAAGGGTCCAAGGGATCGGGTGGCTCATGGCTTTAGCCGTGGGGGACACGAATCGGCCGTCCATTCGTGTCCCCCGCCGCTGAAGCGACGGGCCACCCACGCAACGAAGTCTTTGCGAACTGCGAAGAAATCGGCCGTTTGCAGCGCAGAGAGCGCCAAGAGGCGAAACACATAAGGCTTAAGAGCGGTTTTCACGAGCTTGTGGCCCGCGCCCCGCGCGGCCGGCACTGGCCCACAGCCATCTACGGCCGCGTCTAATCTGAACTGTCGGCGTGCTTGGCGTGCTTGGCACCTTGGCGGTTTGAATTCATAGAGTTGCCGTATTCACAGCCCGCCGTCCAAGCCGCTACGGCATCGGCCCGCGCTGGTCGAAATCGTGAACCTCCGCCCCTGATTGGTCCGTGACCCGCCACAACAACTGCGGATACGGCGGGTTGGTGTCTTCCCGCGCGAAGGCGTATGCAATCACACCACCCCGCATGAACTCGTTGCAACGCGCGCTCGAGGCCCCGGTCCCCGACGGTGCCAGAGACTGGTAGGGTTCCTGAAATCCGAGGCACTCGCAGCCGGTCCCCTGAATCTCGCTGGGAACCCGCCGGCCCGAGCCCACGCCCAACGCTACTGAACCGGTAATCAGATCCGACTCATCAACGTAGTAGAAACTGTCCTGCTCGCAGTCGGGGTCGCCGCCTATAATGAGAATGTCGCACGGGGCGATCGAGCTTTCGCTGATTTTCAGCGCTAGCCCTTCGCCGGTTCCAGGGTTGTGGAAATAAATCCGGTCGGGTACGGGGACCGAGACGCCGCCGCTGGTGAAAAAATTGTCATAGGTGGCGTTGGTGCCCTGGGCCGGTCCGATCGCGGAGGCAAACTGCGACCCGCCGACTCCGCCGCTGCTGCGAAACTGTCCGCCTTTATGGAAATAGAGCAACGCCGGCCCCACGACGCAGAGGTTCCCGAATTCCTGTGCCTCGTTTTCGCGAATCTCCAGGTATCCAAATGACGTATACAAATCCACATCATCGGGACATACCGCCCCGTTCGGGTAGATCTCGCCGTTGACGTACGCGATCAGCACCAGGAAGTAGTGTATGTGCGCATCCGATGTCGTGTTCCGCATCGAAATCCGCACATACTTGCGCGCGTTCGGTTCCGAACAGGGATCGATATTGGTGCGGCCCCCGCTGTCGAAGAAGCTGCTCCCGCCCCCGCCATCGCCACTCGGCTCATCGCTGCTGCCGGCGAAGGTCGAAAACGGCGCATGGCCGAGCACGGTTTGATAGTACGAATAGTTACCACCGGCGCATCCCGACACCAATAATGAACTTACGACGATGCCGGCGAAGAGACCCAACGCCGATTGTCCTAGCTTGCCGAACCGCACATGCATTGCACACACTCCGATTAAAATGGGGGGCCTCATCCATTACAGGCCCCCACGGGCCGACGCCCGCCTGTTTCGCGGGCCCGCAAATCCTCTTGGACTATATACGCTACCCAGGTTTCCGACAAGGTTTCGGGTTTGCATCAGCGGCGGCTTTCCGCGAAACTCCCGTATTCGGACTTGGGGTCCGTCCCACAACCGACTCGGGAACCGATTTTCAACCGGCCGAGTACTCGGATTACAAACCCGCACCGCGGGTTGTGGGAGAGGATCTCAAAGCGACTGAGTTGACCACCATGCAAAGCAGCCACACACCAGCCACGACAATCCTGATCGCCGACGACAATCCTCAAATCCTCGAACTGCTCGAGGCCTACCTCGAACCGCTCGGTCTCCGCATTCTTACCGCCAGGGACGGCCAGGAAACGCTCGACGTGGTAGAAAGTCGGCATCCCGACCTGATCCTCCTCGATATCATGATGCCCCACCGTAGCGGTTTCGAAGTCTGCCGCATCCTCAAGCAGAACCCCCGCTACCGCGACATCCCCATCATTATGGTAACCGCATTGAACGAAATCGCCGACATGGAACGTGCCCGCGAATCCGGAGCCGATCACTACCTCAGCAAACCGGTTAACAAACTCGAACTCCTCGACCGCGTCCGCGAACTCCTCAACCTCGACAAGCCCGCCCCCCCGGCTCCGAACGACGCCTAACAGCCCGCCGCAAAAGTGTAGCGCCGGCCCCCCCGCGGCCGACGTAGATAGCCGAACGCCTCCCTATGGCCGACGGGGGGCGCGGGGGGGCGGCGCCACCCCGAACGCGCCGGGGGGCGGGGGCGCGGGGCGGGGGCGGGGGCGCCCCTCGCGGGGGGGGCGTTCGGGGGGGGGGGGCGGGGGTGGCG
>JAUWNI010000122.1 GCA_030612705.1 Phycisphaerae bacterium
CGGCTTTAATACTGACGATATAAAGGGCATCGAGTTCGAGATCAACGACACTGCCATCGAAGGAAACGGCGCGATGTACCTCGACAACGTCACCGTGACGCTGTACACCACCTGTCCGGTCGACTACGACGGGGACGGCGATACCGACCTCGCCGACCTGGCCGAGCTGCTCGGTTCCTATGGCTGCGGGACGTAGACTCACCGCGGTCCGTAAACCAAAACAGCATGGAGATACGCCGCGGCAAACCACGCCGCGGCGTTTCTATTTTCAATCAGCGTGTGTGACTACGTCGGATGACGTTTTCGGGACGCACGGCAGGCGCGCGAACCCGGCAACATGGTTTTCCAGCCGGATCGATCTACGTATAATTACGATATGCGCTATGTAGGAACCGTCTATCGTCCGCCCAGCGAGGCCAACTCTTATCTGCTCCAGGCCACCATTGGTTGCTCGTGGAATCACTGCACCTACTGCGCCACGTACCACGACAAGCAGTTCCGGGTGCGCCCCTTGGCCGAGACGCTGGAGGACATCGCCATGGCCGGCCGCGCCTTCGGCGATCAGGTTCGCAAGGTTTTTGTCATGGACGGCGATGCTTTGGCGATGGGACTCGAACCGTGGGAGCCAATCCTTCGGTCGCTCAGCGGTACGTTTCCGAACCTGCGCCGGGTAAGCTGCTATGCCACGGCGTTGAACCTGCTGGCTAAATCCGAACAGGAGTTGAGGCGCTTGCGCGATCTGGGGCTGGAGCTGCTCTACATTGGCCCGGAGTCTGGCGACGACGTAACGCTGAAACGCATCGCCAAGGGTGCCAGTTCGGCCGATCATATCAAGGCTGCGGCCAAGGCCCGGGCAGCCGGCATGAAGCAATCGCTGATCTTCCTGCTAGGCGCGGGTGGTGCCGAGCGCGGCGTTGAGCACGCCACGGCCTCTGCCCGACTGGCCACCGCCATGGATCCCGAATTCCTGTCAGTCTTGACTCTGATGCTCATCCCCTCCACACCGATTTACAAGCTTGCCGAGAGCGGGCGCTTCCAGATGCCGAGTATCGAGTGCCTTCTGCGTGAGCTGCGTATAATCGTCGCGGAGGCCAATCCCAGTGACACCATATTTCGCTCGAACCACGCCTCCAACTATCTCCCAATTGGAGGCCGACTCCCGCGAGATCGCGAAGCCATCCTCGAGAAGATTGATGCGGCCCTCTCCGGCGATGTGCCTTTCCGAGCAGAATGGTCCCGGGGACTCTAGCAGTCCGGGGCAAAACGGTAGCGCCGGACTGATAGAATCCGAGGATTGGTGAGGTATTATAGGCCCGGATGACGCATTAGAATGTACACGTTGTGGCCTTTGGTCGCCCCCAAAGGGGTCTAGGGGCCAAGGGGCCAAGGGTCCAAGTGATTGGGTGGCCCATGGCTTTAGCCGTGGGGGACACGATTCGGCCGTCCATTCGTGTCCCCCGCCGCTGAAGCGACGGGCCACCCACGTAGCGAGAAGTCTTCGCAAATCGCGAGGAAATCGGCCGTTTATAGTGTAGGGGTAGTGGGTGAAGACGGTGTTGGGATTCAACACACCGCCTCGGCACTAGTCAGCTTTCAGTGCCCCACACACGCGGGCCGGTTGCGGCACCGTTTGTGTGATTGGCGTCTCAGGGACAATGTTGTGGCCGGTCCGAAACACGAAAAATTGGAACAACTCTTTAGCGCCGCCCTGGAGAAAGACTCCTCGGCGGAGCAAAGCGCATTCCTCAAGAGTGCCTGCGGCGCTGATATAGATCTCCGAACACGGGTCGAGGCGCTTCTACAGGCACATGACCGAGTCGGATCTTTCCTTGATGTACCCCCAATTGATACTGATGCGACGCTCGAAAGCCGGGCGCCCGGCGAAGTCACTGGCACGAAGATAGGGCGATACAAAATCCTCCAGAAGATCGGCGAGGGCGGCTTCGGTTCCGTCTACATGGCCGAGCAGGAGGAACCGGTCCGCCGCAAGGTGGCGCTCAAGATCATCAAGCTCGGGATGGATACGAAGCAGGTAATCGCGCGTTTCGAGGCGGAACGTCAGGCATTGGCGCTGATGGACCATCCGAACATCGCGCGGGTGCTCGACGCCGGCGCGACCGAGACGGGTCGGCCGTACTTCGTGATGGAGCTGGTCAAGGGCATCACCATCACGGAGTATTGCGACAAGCACAAGCTTTCGCCGGGGCAGCGCCTGGAGCTGTTTATTGCAGTCTGTCACGCGGTCCAACACGCCCATCAGAAAGGGATCATCCATCGCGATCTCAAGCCGAACAACGTGCTGGTGACGCTGCACGACAGCGAGCCGGTGCCGAAGGTGATCGACTTCGGCATCGCCAAGGCGACCAGCCAGCGTCTAACCGAGAAAACGCTGTTCACCGAATTCCGCCAATTCATCGGCACGCCGGAGTATATGAGCCCGGACCAGGCGGAGATCAGCGCTCTGGACGTCGACACGCGCACGGACATCTACTCGCTGGGCGTGTTGCT
Source organism: Phycisphaerae bacterium (assembly GCA_030612705.1). GTDB lineage: Bacteria > Planctomycetota > Phycisphaerae > UBA1845 > Fen-1342 > JALSRY01. The sequence continues at coordinate 2,509 of JAUWNI010000122.1, forward strand.
GTATGAGCTGCTGACGGGCACGACGCCGTTCGAAGCCAAGACGCTGCGCAGCGCCGGCTACGACGAGATCAAGCGAATCATCCGCGAAGTGGAACCGCTCAAGCCGTCGGCGAGGTTACAGACGCTGAGTACGACGCAGGACGGGGCGGCAATCGCGAGACTTCGCCGGACGGAGCCGGCGGCGCTCTCACGACTGATCCGCGGCGATCTGGACTGGATCGTGATGAAAGCGATGGAGAAGGATCGCACGCGCCGCTATGCGACGGCCAAGGATCTGGCCGATGACGTCGAGCGGCACATAAGAAATGAGCCGGTTATGGCCGGTCCGCCGAGCGCTGTGTATGTGTTTCGCAAGTTCATTCGGCGGCACCGGATGGGAGTATTGGCGGGTTCGATCGTCGGCGTCACTTTGCTGATCGGTTTTTCACTGGCGACCGTGGGTCTGATCCAGGCCAACAGGGCCCGAGATGCGTTGATGACTGAGCGCGATGCGGCCGAAGCAGCGCGCGCCGAGGCCGAGCAAGCCCGCGCCCGCGAGCAAGAGCAGCGCGAGTTGGCGGAAGCCAATGCGAACGAAGCGCGGACAGAAGCCGTCAAGTCCGCGACAGTGGACCAATTTCTGCAAGAGATGCTGAGGTCGGTGGACCCGAGCAAAGCGTTGGGGCGCGAAGTTACCGTGCGCTATGTCCTGGACGAGGCGGCCGACAGAATCAACGAAGGTTCGCTCGCGGAGCAGCCGGAGGTCGAAGCTGCCGTACGCATGACGCTCGGCGAGACCTACAAGGCACTCGGCCTGTACGACACCGCGGAAGTGCACCTGCGCGCGGCTGAAACGATACGCGGCCGTCTGCTCGGCGACGAGCACCCGGAGGCGCTTCGTTCCAGCCGTGCGCTGGCGAGCTTGCTACGGGTCAAGGGCAAGTTCGCGGAGGCGGAGGCGCTTCTCCGCCGAACGGCCGAAACGCAACGCCGCGTCCTCGGTGAGGAGCACCCCGATACGCTGACCACGATGAACGAGCTCGCCTTGGCGTTGTGGGGACCGGGCCGGTTCGCGGAGGCGGAGCCGATTCACCGCCGGATCCTGGAGATCCAACAGCGCAAACTCGGTGAGGAGCATATCGAGACGCTGGAGTCGATGGGGCACCTGGGAATGGTGTGCCGTGCCTTGGGCAAGTCCGCCGAAGCGGAGACACTCCTGAGCCGAGCGCTCGAAAAGTGTCAGCGCGTCCTCGGTGAGGAGCATCCCTGTACGGCGACGGCGATGAACAACCTGGGACTGTTCCTCGAGGACCAGCGCGACTACGTACAGGCGGAAGCGCTTTACCGCCGAACGTACGAGGTAGATCGCCGAATCCTTGGCACCGATCACCCGCAAACACTGATCCGAATGAACAATCTGCTGCGTGTCCTGCATAATCAGGGGGAAGCGTCCGAGATCCGCCCACTCGTCGCCGAACGCCTCTCCCGTCTGCGGCGTGCCGCACAGCGTGCCGAGGCAAGCGCGCTTACGCTCTACGCTTATGCCTGGGAACTGTTGAATTGCGAGTCGGTTGACCTGCGGAATCCCGAGGCGGCGTTACCCATCGCCAAGCGGGCGGTCGAACTGGACGGCGGCGCGGATGCTAACATCCTGAGGACGTTGGCACACGCGTATCAGATGACCGGAGACCTCGATCAAGCCATCGAGACACAACGGCGGGCAATTGCCCGGGCGCGGGCCGGCGGACCATATAACCGGGCGGAGTTGGAGGCGAAGCTCGTCGATTATTACCTGGAAAACGGGGATCTTGTGGGAGCGGCGAGCGTTTCGTGGGAGGGGCTGGCCGGGCGACTAGGAGAATCACTGCTTCCCGACACCACCCCGGGTGCGTCGCTCGTCCTCCAGAGCGAAAGTCTCATGGAAGAGGGCCGTTTCGAGCAGGCCGCGGCGCTTCTGCGCGGATGCCTGGCGATGAGGCAGAAGACGCTGCCGGAGGGGCATTGGTTGATAGCCGAGACGATGGGTCAGCTTGGCGGCGCTATCGCTGGAGAGGGTAAGTATGCGGAAGCCGAACCGCTGTTGCTCGAGGGCTACGCGGGGATGAAGGATAACCGGCAGGTACCCGTGGAACGCCAACGCCGAGCGATCCAGCGGATTATCCAACTTTACCGGTCCTGGGAGAAACCGGACCAGGCGTCTGAGTGGCACCGACGGCTGGGAGGGGCGGCGGAAGAAAAGGCCGACGAGAGCTAATCATGTAGCCTAGCTGCCCTCGGCTGGGGATGTGGAATGCACACGGCCGAGGGCGGCCGTGCTACATCGCCGGAGCAGATTCGGATGGAGACTCACATTGAATTCCCGCAATCGGTGAGGCGCGCGGCACGGTTACGTCGCATAGCACTATGGTGATTGTCCGCGCGGCATCCGCCCACGATGTGGCGCGGCTGCTCAAGAGTATGAAGGGTATGGATGTTAAGGAGCGGGGCCGTGAGTTGGGGTGGAGAGCTGCTTGAGCTTGGCGCGGTAACGCGAGAGAGAAATTCATCGAAGACGAGGAGCCGGAATCGTGAAAACAAGCGGATTCTTTGTGGGTGGCATCTTGGTTACAGCCCTGTTTATCGTAGCGCTGACCGCCCCAGCACCTGTTGCCAACGACGGATTTACGCTCATCGGCGCCATCCCGAACGATGTCTTCCTTATCGAGGCGGAGCGGCATAATCCCGACCGGGAGTTTCTCGACGAATATTGGGGAGAGTTCTTCGAGGCGTTAGGACAAAGCGGCGTCGGCGATGACCTGCTCGAGCTGTTCAGCTCCCTGCTCGGCGTGAAGCAGACGGCAGAGGTCGAGCGGCTAAAGCAGCGGGCGTCGCAATTACTGGACGGCGTAGATTGGGAGCAGTTGGGAGGGAAGGAGACGGTGTTTGCGGAGCGGTTCGTCCCGCCAACGCAAATAGCCGATGACCGCCCTCCCATCATGATGGCCAATATGGTCTGGCTCAGTCGCGGCAGCGGGGAAGGAGCCGCCCAGAACTACAAAGGGCTGGTGGCCATCCTCGAAGCCATGGCTGATGAGATCAATAAGGCCGTGGGCGCTGAGGCGCTGGTTGTGGACCGGACCACGCGGGTGGGCGCCCAGGTTACCAGCGTGGATCTGTTGGCGATGGTTCCCGGCGCGCCGCCGTTGCCGCTCTCAGTCGCGCTGCGTGATGATGTGATAATCATCGCCTTCCGCGAGCAGCTTTTTGGCGACGTTTTGGATCTGCTGGACGGGAGCAGTTCGAAGACGGCCCTGGTAGATGACCCACGCTTCAAGGCCGCCTTTGCCAAGTTGCCGCCGGCTAAAGACAACCTGGTGTACTTTGACATGCAGGCCCTGTTGAAACCGATGCGCGACATGGTGAACATGGTCGTCGACGCGGTCGGAGCGCCCGGTGACATTTACCGGCGTACGGGCACGAGCAGAGAAGCCAATAAACTCAACGGCCGCGCGCTGTCCGCGTATCGACGTGGAGACATCGAGCAGGCGCTAGCCCTGACCAAACAGGCCTATGACGCCGCCCCCGAGGATTCGATTGTCCTGTACAACCTGGCTTGCTTCAACGCTCTGGTGGGCAACCGGGACGAGGCACTCGTCTGGTTGGAGAAGGCGGTTGAAAACGGATTCCACGCACCGAAAAAAATCGCCCGCGACACCGACCTCGTGAGCCTGCGCGGCGAGCCGAAGTACAAGGCGACGTTGGCTAGAGCCGCCGAGTTGGCGACGGAGTTCCGCGTCGATGACATTGTCATCAACTCCACCAAAAGTGGGGAAGCACACAGGCTGCTCATGCAAGCCCGGCAGACCCATCATATAAAAGGTTATGAGCAGGGACTGAAGATTGTCGAACAAGCCTACGCCGTCGCGCCGAAGAATCCACGAGTGCTCTACGACCTGGCGTGTTTCCACGCGCTGCTCGGGCATGAAAACAAGGCACTGGATTTCCTGGAAGAGGCGGTGGACGCCGGTTTCTATTGCCTGCGGCACATTGCGAAGGATCCCGATCTGGCGAGCATTCGTAGTCACGAGCGGTACAAGACCGCGTTGGCCAAAGCCGGAAAAAAGGCGGCTGAACTGACACTGCGCCAAGCGACCGGCAATCAGGCACTGGCGAAACAACTCATCGATCGGCTGGCGGATGCCGTGGGAATTCTTGACTACGCCGCGACCGTCGAATCCACCGACGGATACGCGGTCTGGACCGAGTCGATTATCGCCTTGGTTCCCGACGCCAAGGACAGGCCCATCTATCCGGTGTTCGGGAAGCGCCGGCAGCTCACCAACTTTGACCGCTACCTGCCGCGGGAGGCCGTATCATTCTCGGTTTCCGGCGGCTTTGCCCCGGGCGAACTGTACAAGTTTATCGAGGATTCGTTCCGTCTCGCCGGCCCGCGGGGTGAAGAACTGCTCGCCAAGTGGGCCGAGCTACAGGAGCAATTCGGGGTCGATGTTCAGAAAGACGTGATCGACTGGATCGATGGCGGCTACGTCAGCGTAACCCTGGCGGACGGCGGCGGCTCCGTCTTGCTGTTCAAAGTCACCGACGAGCAAGTCGCTCGCGAGAAGGTTGGTGCCGCGATCGAGTTCCTCTCGACAAAGCTCACCGAAGTAACGGCGAAGAATCCCGCGCTGGCCGGACTCGCTCTGTTGGGCGTGTACACGTCCCCGATCGAGGACGAGCAACTCAAGGGGTTCGAGAACCTGCACTTCGCCATGTCGCCGCGGCCGGCGGTTTGGGGCGTCGCTGATGGTTACCTCATTTTCGGCAGTTCGGCCGACGCCGTGGCACTGTGCATGGCCACTGCCAGGGGTGATCATCCCAGCATCCGAGATAATGCGCGCGCCATGAGCGAAGCAATCGTGCCCGCCGGCCCCTTTGCGAGCGTCGCGCTGACCGACCGGCGTAATCTAGGCGATGAACTGTCGACGGGCGTCGGAATGGCCTCGATGATAAGCGGCATGCTCGGGGCCGCGGTGCCCGATCCCGAGGCCCGGTCGGTGATTGGGAAAATCGCGGGCATGCTCGCCAAGCTGACACCGGTGGTGCGGAAGATTGATTTCTACAAGTCCACCGCGACCCACACGACCTTTGACGGACAGATGTGGCATACTCGCGGCGTCACGCACTACGCCTCACCGGCGGAGCGCGCCGCGGGCGACACCGACTAGTGCTCTGTCACAGTTGATCCGATGGATCATCGTTGATTGGGTGGCCCATCTCTTTAGAGGTGGGGGACGCGAATGTTCGGCCGATTCGTGTCCCCCACGGCTGAAGCCATGGGCCACACCTCAATTGATGGGTGCCATGCCCAAGCCGAAGGCGCGGGCATGTTTCTAAATAACCGTGCATGAAAACGCGCCGCGCGATGGCCCGCACGGCGGAGCCGGCGTGTCCCCACGCCGATTTCCGGGCCGGGGACGGCCCGGCTCTGTTGCATGATCGCGCACGATCATAGATACGGGACCAGCATGCCCGCGCCTTCGGCTTGGGCATGGCACCCGCGCCTATTCCGAATCGCAATCGACACGATACCAGTATTCAAACGCGACGTCCTCGTTGCGATCCTCCAACGAGGATACGGGGGAGTACCCGTCAGGCTGATCAAGCATCGTCATGTAATCCCCCTGCACGGTAACAAGTGTGTCGAAGCCCCAGTCCTCAGCACTCAGCGACCACGCAACCGCTGCCAAGTAATCCGGAACAATGGATCCATTATCCAGAAGACGCCCCCCCCCGGACTGTCCCCGTTTTCCAATGGATGGCGTTATCACGGATTAGCTTATACGGTCCAGTATGCGTTATGAACAGAAAACTCCCGGGCGGTTCTGGCCACCCGGGTTCGAAACCTGGCGAGGACAAGGCGTAATCGGTATACAGCCCGCTTTCGGGATCAAACTCGAGCATCTCATACGTATCTGACTCGACCGTGTCTCCGCTGTAATAGTCCTCGTAGACAGTGTGTGCATACCTGGTCCAGCAACCTGCGAGCTGATCCAGGTCATCGATGGCTGTGCCAACCGCCACGTCGGCTAGAGGGTGGTTCGTGGGAGCATGGGCCGTCGGGTCATCCATTACCTGCAAGAGCTCGCCCAGTACCTCCGTTGGCACAAGGGATGATAGGTCGTGGAACCCGCCGATATCCTCCACGAACAGTCCTTCAAGCAGCGATGAGCACTCGAGAATCCCGCAAAGAAGCAACAGATCCACACAGGCAATTGTCCGTAAACGCATGGAACACACTTCCTCGATCTCCCCGCTACGGTAGCGGAATCCTATCCGATTAACTCCTGAATTGCACAACCAGACAAACCACATGTGACGACAAGTACGATGTGAGGATGTCCCATAGCCAGTTGAAGGTGGGATGGCGACTCGGGGAGCCATACGTTAGCCGACCTGCCGACACACTCGCCCGCCGACGCCGTCTATGGCGTCTTGCTCGACTTGCCGTAGTACAGAGGCCCAGCGGACTGTTAGGCGTTCAAGTTTCGACAGCGGGATTCCCCGGTGTCCAGTACGTCACGCACGCGTTGCAGAAAGCCGCGCGACGTGAAAGGCTTCGGTAAAAGCTGATCGCTGTTGGAGAGCGCGGCAAGCTCCGCGATGGTCTCGTTCGCGTAGCCGGAGACGAATAGGACTTGCATATCAGGGCGGGCAGCGGTGAGTTTCTCGGCCAGCGCCGGGCCGTTCATTTCCGGCATTACCACGTCGGTGATCAGCAGGTCGATCTGATCCATGCTGCCGTGGGCCAATTTGAGTGCCTGCTTGCCGTGTTCGGCGGGAAGCACCTTATAACCGTTGCGTTCGAGCAACTCGCATTCCAGGTCACGGATAGTGGTATCGTCTTCGCAAACCAGTACCGTTTCGGTTCCGCGCGTGAGGGATTCGTCGACGTCTCTTGTGGAAGTGTCACCGATTTCTTCGGCAGATGCCGGCAGATAGACTTTGAACTCCGCGCCTTCGCCGAGAGCGCTGACAACTGTGATATGCCCGCCGAGACGGCGCACGATCGCGTAGACGGTTGCCAAGCCCAGGCCGGTGCCCTTGCCGGCGGGTTTGGTGGTAAAGAACGGTTCGTAGATGCGTTTGAGCACGTCGCCGCTCATCCCACAGCCGGTATCGCGCACCGCCAGCATGATGTGCGGCCCGATGCACGCGTCGGTATGACTCGCGGCGTACAACTCATCCAGTTCAACATTCGCGGTCGTGATCGTCAGACGCCCGCCGCGCGGCATCGTGTCGCGGGCGTTCAGGACCAGGTTCATCAGGATCTGTTCAATCTGACCCGCGTCCCCGCGAATCGTATAAGCCTTCGGCTCGAGGTGCATGTCGACGGTGATGTTCGCCGCGATTAATCGCCGGAGCATGTGCTCGGCGTCGGTCAGGATGCGGTTGGGGTTGAGCGGTTCGAGCTTGACGACCTCCCGCCGATTGAACGTCAGCAATTGACGCGTTAGTGACGCCCCCTGCTGCGCGGTGCGCTCGATCCGCTCCAACGCCCGGGTGACCAATTCCAGCGTCAAAGGCTGCTTCTCGAGCTTGGCCCACAGCAGGCCGACGTTTCCCAGGATGGCGGTCAGAACGTTATTGAAGTCGTGGGCCATGCCGCTGGCCAACTGGCCGACCGCCTCCATCTTCTCCGCCTGCCGCATGCGCGTTTCCAGCTCGATTTCCTGCGTAACGTCGCGTGTGACGGCGGCGTAGTTGACGACGAGTCCGTCACGGTCGCAGACGGGTGAGATGGTGGCTTCCACCTCGTAGAGCGTGCCGTTCTTCCTTTTGTTGGTCAGATGCCCCTTCCAGACCTTGCCGCGCGTGATCGTATCCCAGAGGTTCTCGTACAGCGCGGGCTCATTTTTGCCGCTCTTCAAGAGCCGTGGGTTTTCCCCAATCACTTCGCGGCGGTTGTAGCCGGTGATGCGTTCGAACGCCGGGTTGACGTACTGAATCGTCCCGCTCGTGTCGGTAATTAGAATCGCGTCGTTGGCCTGCTCGACCACCGTCGCGAGCCGGTCGTATTCGTACTCATGACGTGGCGGATTCGGGATCGTGGACAATATGGATCCCGTGGGTCTCCGATCGGAGGTGCTTGGCACAGCACAACCTCCTTGTGTTGTGCTCCTTTCCCCCAGGTCTCGCCGTGCCCATGTTCCCGCCGACCCGATTGTTACAAATGCCGAGGTTGCTCATCGCGGCCGAAATCCGCTTGCCTTGACCGCATCGGGTGTACATTGTACGTGAGCGCTCACTTACGCGATTAGCGCCCACCCTCGAACGCGCGTATTCTGGTAGATAAACAGAGAGTTGGCAAGGGCTAATCGATAACCAGCACGGCGTGGATATGACCATTTCTCTTGGCGAAGCTAACTTGTTGGAGCACGGGAAGGCAGGCCTTGCATTCTTGCGTGCGAGACGCACCCGGTTGGCGACGCCCCATTTGAAGAGCAAGTTGGCTCTACGGCCCGCGGCCTGCCCTACCCCTAATTGAATGGAGTACGCATCAGGCGGTGATATTTTCGGGGGTTTCTTCGGGAGCTTCTTCGGGAGTTTCTTCGTCCTGTGACTCGACCTCGGTCTCTTGGTCGAGCGGTAAGGAGGGACAGGATTCCTGGCACGTGGCCGGGCGGGCCGCCAAGCACGTGCTCATCAGTTTACTGAGCTCGAGCCGGATCTGGGTTAAGGGCAGTTCCTTCGTGATCGCGTTTTCCGCATCCGTGGCCAACGCGGTGATTGGCTCAAACCCGAAGCCGCTGGCCTCGCCTTTCAGTTTGCGGACCTCGATGGTGAGCCACTTCATGTCCTGGGCGGCGAAGGCCGATTCGAGTTCTTTGATGCGCTGGGGTAGCCCGGCCACGAACTCATCGATGAGCGGGTGCATGTGATGCTGGTGCAGCAGGGCGCTGACCAGCGGTTCCGGCTTGGTGCGGTTGACTACTGTCTCGAGGCTGTCCCGCTGTGGCGGCTTGGCGATAAAATCGTCGCAGCCGGCCTCCAGGCATTTCTCGCGGACATCGTCGGCGTCCTGCGAGGAGATTCCAACGATGGCACGCGCGTAGCCTTTGCCGCGCAGGATGCGTACCGCACTGATCCCGTCGAGCTCGGGCATCTCGATGTCCATCAGGATCAAATCGAAGGGTTGCTCCTGAGCCACTTTAACCGCCTCGATGCCGTCCTCGACGCATATTATCTCGACGTTGAGGGTGCTGAGCAGGTGGCTGAGCAGGCGGCGGGCCATCAGGCTGTCGTCGGCGATGAGGATCCGAGCGCGTACCGCCGTCGGCGCGAAGGACGCCGGATCGATGGCATGGTCGAACTCGACCCGGGCCTCATGGACGTAGGCCGAACCCGGGATGTAGCGGCAACTGATGACTCGGCCGCTAACAGACTGCCAATTATTACGAAGCGTGATCAGGTCGAGGGTACAAGTATCGCCGGCGTTGACGAGGTTGCTGATCAGGAATGTGATCCCGTCGCGCCCGATGTTTCTGGTTGGTACGAGGTAAGAGACGACTTGCTCTTGCGACTGCTTGACTTTCACCGTAAGCGCCGAGACGCGGTAGGGGAAGCGCGTGCGTTTTGATCGGCTGGGTGCCGACTCGCGCTGTTCCTCTTCATCCAACTGATCGAGGATGTTCTTGATTGCCGCGTTGCTCAGTTTGAGCTTTCGCATGTCCGGACCCTTGCCTCCCCGCGCGCAACCGGGGTACTTACTTCCCCTAATGAATAGTGCGAAGCGTCCGCGGAAATGGCCAAAATACCAGCGGAATTCTGCAAAATCGAAGGATTATCAGCCCAACGTGAAAGCCGTTCTGACGGCGGCACGCCACTTGATGTGATAATCACTGCCGCAACTAGCAGTCCGCCGCAAAAGTCGGCACCGGCCACGGACTGTAGCGGCCGACCTCCGTGTCGGCCGTAGAACGCCGTTTTCATCCCGCGTCGAGCACGGAGACCCGACGCTACATGACTTTTGCGGCGGACTGTTACGCGGACGTCTTCTCATCCGTCCAGTTCCACCACTTCAGCAGTTCGGGATTGTGCGTTTTCCGGCCGGCGAAGTAGACGGCACAGCGGAAGACATACAGAACGCAACGATCGACGTGACCGTCGCGGCAGAGCTCGCGGTACATTCGTTCGGGGTCTTCGTCCACGAGGTCGGCAACACATTGATAGCCAAGGCTGTTGAGGGTGCGCGTGATTTTCGGACCGACGCCGGGGATATGTTGTAGGTCCTTGGGATTGTCCTGCCGCCGGCCCGACATTGCTCCTCCTTCCAGCGCGAATCGGTGCAAATTCGATTATTCATCGAACGCTTGGCTCGTATGTCGCAAGCAGAGTAGCATGTCGTGGCACGGTTTGTCGAGCTAGGGGCCGATAAGCCGGACCGAGTGGGTGTCCCATCCCCGTGATAATACTTGAAGAGGGCAACAATACTCGAAGAGCCGCGGACTTCAGGCCGCGCGGCGCCGCGAGGAGTAGGACTTACTCTTCTCGAAGGACCGGGCGGAGTAGAAATCACCTTTTCCGAAAGACCGGGCGGACTGAAGTCCACGGCTCCTCGGGTTGAACCCATCAAAGCAACACTGACAGAGCAGTA
>JAUWNI010000196.1 GCA_030612705.1 Phycisphaerae bacterium
ACAGGGCCAATTGGTCCCGGGGATCACCTAGCGCTCCGTCATTATTGCTTGGTGGGGTCCAACCCGAGGCGCCGCGGACTTCCGTCCGCCCGGCGCCGCGCGGAGTAGAATCTACCCTTCCCGAAGGACCGGGCGGACTGAAGTCCGCGGCTCCTCGGGTTGAACCCCTCAAAGCAACACTGACAGAGCGCTAGTTCAGCGAGGCGATGATCGCTTCGAGGTGGGCCAGTTTCTCGCGTACCAGGAACTGGTTGTCCGTGTTCGATTGCCGCTCGAGATACGTCGACAGATGCGCGTGCGCCATGCGGACATCGCCCTGGCGGTACAGCAGGCCGGCGAGATCGTGCAGGTGGCGGGTGTTGTCGGGTTCGACCGCCGCCAGCCGTTGCAGGACCGTCTCGACACGTTTCCAGTCCCGGTTGGCCGTGTAGATGTTGCGCAGGTTGTTGAGCAGCCGCGCCAGAATCAGGCGTACGTTCACCGGCCTCAGAAAGTCGGGTGAGAACGGTACCTTGCCATCGAAGTAATAGTCGAGAACCTGGCGGCAATCGTCGGTTGTCAGCGTCCGCCCCTCCCGGAACGGATCCACCAGCACGAAGTGCTCGTTGTCGTCAAAGCGAATGATGAAGTGCCCCGGCAATCCCAGCCCGGTCACCGGCCATTTCAGCCTGCGAGCGATCTCGAGCCAGACGATCGAGAGGCTGATCGGCACGCCGAGCCCGCGGTCGAGCACGCGGTTGAGGTAGCTGTTCTCCGGATCGTAATAGTCGTCCTCATTGCCGCGCAATTCATAGCCGCCGACCAGCACTTGCCGCATCGCCTCGTAGCGCAGCGTGGCCGATAATCCGGGCCGCAGGTCTGCCACGTGCCTGGCGATTTCATCGAGCCGGGAGAGATACGTGGGCAGCGCCAGGCGGGGGTAGGCATCCCGCGCCAAGTGCAGGGCCGCACAATCCAGGCGGATATCCCGCGTATCCAACTCCATCAAGAGATCGAATGGGTGATTCGTCATTGCGTAGCTATAGTCTCTTCCTGAAATAGAGGCGTTTCTCAATCGTAGGCCCGCCGGGTGCGGATTTCTCGCAACGCCCCGCGATTTGAGACACTTACGGGCAAGTTTGCGTAAGATGTTTCGCATGAATATCAATATCGACGAAAACCCGTCCCCTCGCCGCGGTTATCGGGCTGGTGCGATCATGATTGCGCTGACGGCGGCCGCGTGTTTGGCCGCGCTGCTCTTCCGCACGCCGATCCGTTCACGCTACTGGGCGTGGCAGGTCATCGAAGCGCGTGGCGTCGCGGAGCGGGCGGCCCCGCTGACGTGCCTGTGCAACGCGGGCGACGCCAGCCGCTGGGGAACCGAAGTCCTCCTGACACACCCGGACGGGGAGATTCGACAGTTCGGCGTACTCGTGCTGCAACACGTTCGCACCGATCGCTCGCGCCGCCGACTCCTGCAAATGTTGAAAGACCCGAACGCCGGCGTTCGCGAGATGGCGGCGTTGGGATTGGCGTTGCACGGAGATGAATCGATTATCCCCGAGCTTAAGCGACTTTACATCGAGGGGGATGCCGCGTCGGCCTCGGCCGCCTGTCTCGCGCTGGAACGTTTGGCGACGCCGAACGCCGTCGTGGTCCTGAGGGCGCTGGCCAACGAACCAGCTAACGTAACTCACCGGGCGGCACTCGTGGACGCACTGACCACGATCGGCACCGTGGATTGCGCCGCGGCATTACTCAACCTGCTATGCGACTGTCGGCCGTGCGATGTGCCCACCCGCGACGAGCGCCTGCTCGCACAATTGGCACCGCTGGCCGCTGAAAGCGGCCTCGTCGGGATGCCGACTTCCCAACCCGCGTCGGTACCCGCCGTGCGAACCATCGCCGAGCTAGCGGCCGCGGCGCTCGCGCGTATTACCGGATTGAATCCGCCCCTTACATGCGACCTGTCCGAAAAGCAGCGCGAAGACGCCGCCCGCGTCTGGCGCGACTGGATTACCGCCCAGCGCGAAACACCCTGAGCCGCGGTCTGCTTATCCCGTCGCACGTTGTGAAGAATCAGGTTTCATCGCGGGTGGGTTTGCCCCACATGAGCTCGCGCAGTGTGCGGCCGACGGTTTCGATCGGATGGTTTCGATCACGCTCAGTCAGTTTGTCGGACAATGTTCGTCCGTGGCGGTTGTCTTCGAGGAACTCGCGGGCGAACTGCCCGGATTGAATCTCGGAGAGCAGGTTTTGCATCTCGCGTCGAATGTCGTCGCCGACGAGTCGCGGGCCGCGGGTCAGGTCGCCGAAACGGGCGGTGCTGGAGATACGCCGGCGCATGTATGTGATCCCGCCGTCGTGAATCAGGTCGGCCAGCAGCTTGATTTCATGACAGCATTCAAAATACGCCAATTCCGGCGGATAGCCGGCCTGTACCAGGGTCTCAAAACCGGCTTTGATCAGCGCCGTCAACCCGCCGCAAAGCACGGCCTGCTCGCCGAACAGATCGGTTTCGGTCTCGTCCTTGAAAGTGGTTTCGAGGATACCGGCCTGATTGGATCCGATCCCGGCAGCCCAGGCGAGAGCGATGTCACGGGCGTGACCGCCGGCATCCTGGTGAACCGCGATCAACGCCAACACGCCCCGTCCGGCAACGTATTCGTTCCGAACGCCGCGCCCTTGTGCTTTCGGTGCAACGAGCACAACGTCAACGTCTGCGGGCGGGGAGATCTGCTCATAGTGGATCACGAAACCGTGCATGAATCCCAGCGCCTGCCCTGATCGCAGATGCGGGCGGATTTGCCGTTCGTAAATCCCCGAGGCGACATCATCCGGCAGCCCGAAAATCAACAGGTCGGCGGTTTTGACCGCCTCCGGAATCTCAACCGGCTCGAAACCCGCGTCAACCGCCGCGTCGAATCGCGGCCCACCAGGTCGCTGAGCCACCACGACCCGGCAACCCGAGTCTCGCAGGTTCAGCGCATGCGCTTGTCCCTGCGAGCCGTACCCGAGGACGGCGACCGTCTTGTCACGCAGAAAATCAACCGTCGCGGACGCTTTGGGAATTACAGTCACTGGGGTGGACATAGTGGCAACGACCTCGTTGTTTGTTCACTGCTGTGAGCGGCTTGCACAGAATAATGAGCAGCCGGCGGCCTCGTTCGTAATTAAACAGCGTACAAGGCATGGTCGCACTGGCCGACAATGACGTCAACACACGCGGCTATTCGACTCGTTCAGATCGAGCCTTCTGACTTGACGAGGGGTGTGTGGCACAATCTGCGGGCTTCTCTTGCCCGAGCTTTGGCCGAATCTGCCCTGGAGGGGCGTCTGAACGTAGCCCAGCACGAAGTGCTGGGGTAGGCCGTTGAGAGCATCATTGAGTCCCGGAGGGACGATTGAAGCTTCAATCGTCCCTACAGGACTCGCTTTCTCGGCGTCGCACGAGTCCCAGCACTGCGTGCTGGGCTACGCTCACTTCGTCCCTACGGGACGGCATGACCGCGTCCAGCAGATTGTGCCACGAACCTTTTGACGAGCGTTGCCTGCTATAACTCTTTGCGTTCAAAATAGTTAAAATTATTGTTGGTCCGATGTGACATTTTCGGTATGATGATGGTAAGTAAGCGCTAACCAATCATACCATGAGCACTAAACGAAAAAATAAAAAGAACGAACTGCTCGCCGCCACCGTCAAACTGGTGGCCGGCGGCGGCTTCGAGGCCGCAACCATCCGCGCCATCGCGCGTGAGGCCGGCGTCACCGATGCCGCCGTCTATCGCCATTACCACAACAAAGAAGATCTTTGCTGGAGTGCATACGTCGGCCTCGAGGAAAAGTTGATTCGTCAGAAGCAACACATCGTTACCGGCGACGCTCCGCTGCGTCAAAAGCTCCACGAGTGGGTGCGTCTTTCCTATGAGTACTTTGACGAAGATCCGGCCGCCTTCACGTTCGTGTTCGTGGTAACTCACGATCCGCCCGAATCGTCGCGTTGGATCACAACGCGGCAGGGTGAGTTCTTTATGGAATTGATCGCCCAGGCCAGAGCGACTGGGGAGATCCGCGCGATCACGCCGGAGATAGCGTTGAGTCATTTCGTCGGTGTGCTGTTGAATGTACCGCGGATGATAAACGAGGGAACGCTCAAAGGGCCGGCCAGTGCCTATGTCGACGAGGTCGCGGCTACGGTTTGGCGGATCATCCGTCCCGAGAGCGACGGAAACGAAGCGGATTCACGCGTTTAGCGTTGAGAGCCGGGGGCTGTTTTCTGTAGTATAAGGTATTACACCCAGTCCGATCTGCGTTAACCCAGTCCTCTGAAGGAAGGAGCACAGCAGTCATGCAACACTCAGCCGCACAAAGCAAAAAAGTCTGTCATCGTCTCTTCATCGTGTTCGTGGTGACGGTGGCCGTGTCACCGGCCGCTTTCGCGTCGGCAAAGCAGTTGGTCGTGGACTACTCGTTTGAACGTCCGGAAATGTCGAAGGTCAAGATCGCCAACGTGGTATACGATCGGATCACGATGCCCGAATGTTCGAGCGGCGGACAGGCTGGCGAGCCCGCGCTGCCCGCCCGCGGGGCACGGATTTTGCTCCCGTTCGGCACGGAAGTGTCGAGCATCGAAGTCATCGGCGAGAAAGTCTTGCTGGGCGGCGGATATCTCGTCGAGCCGCTGTCCCGCCCGGTCAAGCTCTCGGCCGGCCCGGACGCGGCCATTCCGCCCACGCCCGACCCCACGATCTACGAAGCGCCGGCAGCTTTCCCGCCGGCCGCCTTCGAGGAAGTCGGTACGTTCGGTTTCCGCGGCTATCAGATCCTGGTGTTGAAGCTGCATCCGGTCGAGTATCTGCCGGCGACCGGCGAGCTCAGTTACTACACAAACCTCAGCGTGGTTGTGCATCTGGAGGAGACCGGCCGGGCTTCCTCGCTCTTCCGGGGCCTGGTGCACGATGAGCAGGAAGTGCTCGCTAAAGTCGACAACCCCGCCCAGGCTGACAGCTACGCGGCGGCGGGCGCGCGCGGCGAACGAAGCTACGATCTGCTGATCATCACGACGAGCGCGTATGCCGCTACATTTCAGCCGCTGAAGAATTACCACGACGCCAACGGGATGCTGACCGAGATTCGCACGACGACCGACGCCGGCGGCAGTGACCCCGACACGATCCGCGCCTATATCACCGACTGCTACACCAACGA
>JAUWNI010000156.1 GCA_030612705.1 Phycisphaerae bacterium
GGTGTGCGTGCTGTTTTTTGGGGTAGTCAGCCCGCCGGCGGGCGGGGGCCGGTCGAGGGGCCGGGCGCTCCTCGGGTTGAACCCCTCAAAGCAACACTGACAGAGCAGTAGTGAAAGATTTCCACATTCTACGTCCGCCACGGGGGGCGGACGCTACGTTACCCGGCTTACATAGCGAACGGCGTATCGATCTCGATTTCACCCTCGGTGGTGATGCGAATTGTGACCGCGCCGGCGTTGTGCGTGCTGATCAGGCGCACGCTGTCACCGAGTGTTTCCCGCAACATCGTCGTGAGTTTGGGACGTTCGCGGCCGGTGGAGTTGACGACGACTCGCGGGTCCACGGCTTGGTAGAAGGCGGCAGTATCGCGCGGCAGGACCGCGCCGTGGTGTGGGGCGATCAGGACGTCGCTGTGTAGCTTGATCTGCCTGGATTCGTGCCGTTTGAGCAACGCGCGGATCGCGTCGCGCTCGATGTCGCCGGGGAGCATGACGCTGCGTCCGTTTGCTGTGATACGGAGCACCAGCGAGCGATTGTTCGGTTTCCAACACTCATCCAAATCCGCCGGCGGCCAGAGGATTTCGATCGCGGCCTGACCGAGCGTGAAACGACCGCCGGCACGCAGCGTCGAGCGTGGCGGTGATTCCACCGGCAGCAAATCGAGGAATTGACGTACAGCCGAGTTATCCGCGGCGGCGGCCTCGAAGTACGGATTGAACAGCAATCGCCCGGCCGGAAAGCTGTTCAACACGGTCGGCGCGCCGCTGTAGTGGTCGAAGTTGGCGTGCGAAAGCACGAGCGCGTCGAGTCGGCGTATGCCGAGGACGCGCGCCGCCCGGGCGGCGGTCTCGCCGGCGTCGAAATTGTGAATCGTGCCAACGTCGTAGACGAGAGCGTGCCCGTCAGGCGTCGTGACGAGCGTCGTGCTGCCGCTGCCGACCGAAAGCACGTGGACGGCGTAGTCGCGTCCCGTGTCGGCAAGCGGCCACGGCAGCCAGCCGAGCCATAGAAATGGAATCAGGCCGGCGAGCAGCAAGCCGGGCTTGACCTTGCTTCTCTTTTCGTGTGCGTCGTTGCCGCCGCCAGCCGCTGATCCGTGCCAGGTGAAAAAACACAGCAGGAACAGTGCGTACGTTGCAATTACGAGCACAGCCGGTGGCGGCTGTACGTCGATAAGCGTGTTCGGAAGTTGCGCTAGCTTCCCGACGGCCCATAGCAACACATCGGTCGCGCCGCGCAGTAGGATTCCGAGCACGGCCCCGACAGGCGGCAGAATAATCTGCGTAATCAGCGTGAAAAACCCCAGCACGACCGTCAGCACCACCAGCGGCGAAACAATGATCGACTGAAGCGCCCCCCACGGTGCGAAGCGGCCGAAGTGAAACAGCACGAGCGGCAGCGAAACGATCCACGCTATCACACAAATAACAATCAGCCCGGCCGTCCAACGCCAGAGCCGTTGAGCAATCAGGCCTGACCAGGTGTCCGCATCAGCCGGCACCTCATCGTCGTTGCGCCGCCGAACCAGTAGTCCGTACGCCCGCGGAACGATAGTGCAGATTGCGACAACCTGCATGAACGAAAGTTGAAACCCAGCCCGAAACAGCTCGAACGGGTTGTACGTCAGGATGCACAGTGCCGAGAGCGCGAGCCAGTTGAACCCGCAGAACGGCCGCCGGGTGAGCTGCGCCAGGCACAACAGGATACCCATCGTCGCGGCCCGCAGGATCGGGGCGTTATGTTCGACAATCAGAGCGTAGAGCATGATCGTGATCATCGTGACCAGCGCGGCCGTGCGTGTGCCACGCCGTAGAACGCGGCGCACCAACCACCAGACGGCGCCGGCGAGCACGCCGACGTGAAACCCGCTGACCGTGAGAAAATGGAGCGTGCCGGTTCGCAGGAAGGCTTCGTTCAATTGACGACCCGCCGCCGAGCGGTGCCCGAGCACCATCGCGTCGAGCAGTCGCAGCGGCTGATCCGATTCGATCTCCGCGAACGGCTCAAACAGCAGACCCTGGACGTAACCGCGCATGGTCGCCAGCAACCGCCGACTGCTGACATTCTTCGTTTCAACGCGGCGGACGTGCACGGACCCCTCGACCGAGAGGCAGGCGTGGATGTTCTGGAGCCGATTCCAGCGGGCCCAGTCGGTTTCACCGGGATTACGCGGCCCATATGGGCGATATAGCTTGCCGGTGACGACCACAATGTCACCCATCTGAGCTCGAATCTCCTCCGCCTCGACGCTAACGCGGATGAAGCCGGTGATCGGCGTCGGCGAGTCGGTCGTGCACAGCTCGGCGGCGTCGAGCACGAAACGCGTTCGCGCCGACGGTTCCATCGGCAAAAACGGATTGCGTTTCTCGGCGGGGGTTGTCGTCGGTTGCGTTATGACGCGACCGGCGAGACGTGTGAGAACCGGCTCATCCGCGAGCACGTGCGCGACGTGGTTCGGCGGCAAGTGCACCGCCGACTGATGACGCGTGTAGCCGAACCCCAGCGCGGCGACGATGATCAGCGTATAAAGCACGTACGCCGGTCCTTTTCTCCTTGCCGCGACAACCAGCAGCAGCAGAAGCGCGACAATCGACAGGAGAAAAGTGATATTGCGCAGTACGCCGACGCCGACGTACTCGGAGATAGTGATCCCGGCCATGAACGCCAAAGTGGGTAGCACGAGCGGGCGTGGTCGAGGCGGCGTCGCGCGGTCCGAAATATCATCAATCGGTACGGGCTGGGATGGTTTGGCGTTCACTCCGTGAGTTTTTCAGCCAGAATGGCTTGCGAGCGTTTCTTGCGATATTCGAGCAAGGCCTCGCGCAGGGCGGGTCTCTCGTTGGCGATGATCGAGACGGCCAGCAGGGCGGCGTTGACGGCGCCGGCTTTGCCGATCGCCAGCGTCCCGACCGGTACGCCGGGAGGCATCTGGACCGTGGCGAGCAAGGCATCGAGGCCGTTGAGATCGGAGGCGGCCAGCGGGACGCCGAGCACCGGGCGGACCGTGTTCGCCGCGACGGCGCCGGCCAGATGTGCCGCCATCCCCGCCGCCGCGATGAAGACCCTGGTGCCGCCGGCGTCGGCCTTCTTGACGTAGTCGGCTGTCTCGGTCGGCGTGCGGTGGGCTGATAAAACGCGCGCCTCGCAGGTAACACCGAGTTCACGCAGCGTTTCCGCCGCGTGTTTCATAACCTGCCAATCGTTCTTGCTGCCCATCAGAATCGCGACGTCCACGGCCGTTGACATGTCCGCACCTGTGCAAAAAGGTTTGATTGCCCTGCCGACGCACTATACTACACATAATACAGCCATGCCGCATCCGCGGTTATGATCGTGTAGCGTCCGCGTGTCCTGGAGTCCCGGAGGGACGAAAGACAATAGCCCAGGGCGTAAGCCCTGGGTTGCCGAACGCCTGGAAGCGCGAAGCCCCGGAGGGGCGACAGAAACGTGCGGTGACGTAGAATTCTCTGTCGCCTTTCCAGGGCTTGGATCTCCGGGGACGCCGCATTCCGGGGGCTTACGCCCCCGGCTATTGACTGCCGCCCCTTCGGGGCTGTGAGGCCACGGACATCGGCGTGTGCGAGGCCGCGGGCGTCCGGCACTGTGAGATCGTGGACATCCGGCCTTCATGGACATTCGGCCTTTACGAATAGAGAAGGAAACAAACGTCAGATGAACACTCGGCGTCCGGAAATCTCGGTCGTGGTACCCGCATACCAGGAAGAAGAGCTGATCGGCACAACGATCCCGCACTTCATCGAATCGCTTTCCAAACAACGCCGATCGTTCGAGCTGATCGTCGCCAACGACGGCAGCCGCGACCGCACGGGCGAAATCCTGGACGAGTTGGCGGCAGACGAGCCGCGGCTGCGCGTGATCCACTTCGCCCGCAACTTCGGTCAGACGGCGGCGCTGATGGCCGGATTCTGGGCCGCGCGGGCTCCCGTCATCGTCCCGCTCGACGCCGACGGGCAGAACGAGCCCGACGACATCGAAATGCTCGCCGACAAGCTCGATGATGGCTACGACGTGGTCAGCGGCTGGCGGAAGGACCGCAAGGACACCTGGCTGCGAACCAACGTCTCACGCGTCGCCAACCGGCTCATCGGCTGGCGGACCGGCGTCAAGCTGCACGACTACGGCTGCACGCTCAAGGCCTACCGCGCCCACACGATCCGTGACGCCCGGCTGTTCGGCGAAATGCACCGCTTCATCCCCGTTTTCACCTCCATGCACGGGGCCCGCATCTGTGAGGTCGTCACTCGACACCACCCGCGAATCGCCGGTACGAGCAAGTACGGCTATAGCCGCATCATCAAGGTCGCGCTCGATTTGGTGCTGGTGCGCATGCTACAGAAGTATCGCACCAAGCCGATCCACTTCTTCGGCAAGATCACGCAGTGGGCTTGGCTCGGCACGCTGGCGTGCTTCGTCTTCGCGCTGTGCAACGCGATCTACTCGCTCGATCCGTGGGCGGCGTTCTGGGGCAAGGCCCCGCTGATCGGCACGATCCTGTTTGTGCTCGGCTTTATCGCGATCATGTCCGGCCTGGTGGCCGAGCTCGTCATGCGCTCCGGCTTCGAGTTCAACGCCGGCCGATACTGGGATGAACTCCGGCGCGTGAACTTCGATCACCGCGATCAGGTCGTCGAGTCGCGCAGCTTGCCGATCGAGACGGTTCAGCCCGGCGGTAAGGAGCAACCGCTCGGAAAGCCAGTGAACCGTTAGCAGTAGCGGCCGGCGCCTCGCCGGCCGTAATAGGCCGGAAGCGCCGCTTCGGGCGTTCGGCCCGCGAGGCGCGGGCCGCTACGGTCGTCATCCGTTTCAATAGTTCTGAAAACTTCAATGCGCGCTGGACACAACGACGCCCTCTCAGATAAAGATAATGTATAGCGCCAAACGGGCGTAGATTCTTCATTGTCCGCGTGTGGTTTTCCGAAATGTTGCGCCTGGCCGAACTGTTCAACTCGATCGCCGACGACCTCGAGGAAGGCGCGCGGATCTTCCGCGACGAATTACGCAGCGAACAGCCGTTCATCCGCGATCTCTGCGAGCATATCGAACGTTTCCACGGCAAACAGCTCCGACCGGCGCTCGTGCTGCTGACCGGACAAGCCTGCGGCGGCGCGCGGCCCGAGCACCGTGTGCTGGCTGCGGTGGTCGAGATGGTCCACCTCGCCACACTCGTACACGACGACGTGCTCGACGAGGCGGACATTCGGCGGCGGTCCGCGACGGTCAGCCGGCAGTGGGGCAACGAGTCTGCCGTCCTGTTGGGCGATTTTCTGTTCAGCCACGCGTTTCGTTTGTGCAGCAGCCTTGACGATCAGTTCGCGTCGCAGCTCATCGGACGGACCGCGGTGACGTTGTGCTCCGGCGAGATGATGCAGGTCAGCAACTGCGACAACCACGACCTGACCGAGGCGGAGTACTTCGAGATCATCAAGGGCAAAACGGCCGCGCTGATCGGAACGTGCTGTCTGCTCGGCGCCCGATACGCCGACGCGGACGAGCGCGCGGTGCGGCGGATGAACGAGTTCGGCGTCGGGTTGGGCACCGCGTTTCAGATCATCGACGACCTGCTCGATCTGATCGGCGACGAAAGAGAGGTCGGCAAATCACTCGGCCGCGACGTGGACAAGGGCAAGCTGACGCTCCCGCTGATCCACTATCTGCGAACGTGTACGTCACCGCGACGAAAAGAAATGCTCGCGCTGTTGCGCGGCGACAACGCGCGACGCGACGGGCAGATCGCCGCGCTCCTGGCGGATTCCGACAGCCTCGAATACGCCCGACAAACAGCTCATAAGCACGTACGCAACTCGCTGGACATTCTCGCCGAACTCCCTCCGACCGAGGCCCGTACCAGCCTGACGGCAATGGCGGAGTTCATCGTCGCCCGGCGGCAGTAACTCAATAGTACTTCAGCGCCACCGAAGCACGTCATTGATCCGCGGGCTTCAGCCCGCGCGGCCGTACCGGGAAAGGGTAGCGGCCCGCGCCCCGCGCGGCCGTACCGGGTAGCGTCGGCCCCCCGCGGCCGACGTAGATTGTCGATAACCTGTCATTCCGAGAAGCGCAGCGCCGAGGAATCTAGCCAGACTCGGGTTTGGACCAGATTCCTCCGCGTGTCCGTAGTTGGTGGACGAGATCGGAATGCCACTCAGACGCCACTAGTTTTCGTGACGCTCACTCGTGGGTGGGCGGGTCGCCCACCTTACACGCTAACGAAACCGGCCGGCGCGGGACGTTGCGCCGCGCCGGCCGTATAGGTTTTCATGATTTCGGTAATGTTGAGCTAATTATCTTGGTACGGGCTATACTCATCGTTTTCATCCCACGGTCGGTTCGGCCAGGTGGTCCAGCCGGGGCCGTCGATATGGGCCGTGTCAAAGTAGCGGTAGACGGCGTGACCGTCGAAGAAACAGGCAGCGTGAACGTTCTCCTGCCTGTGCCAACCTGTCACGATTCGCGCCGGCCGACCACGCGGATAATCGCGCGGTTCGGCGGCTTCCATGGCGAAGTTCATCTGGTTTTCGTAGAAGAAGATCCACTCCGCCGACCCCTTGTCGGTCTTGCTATTGAGTATCGCCTTGGCGGGGGGGCCGTCGAGCACGCCGACGGTGCTCTGATCGTAATTGCCGATCAGTCGAATGCCCATCCCCTCATAATAGTGACCCCAGTACCAGTTGATCGGGTAGCTGGTGCCCCACCATTCCCAGGTCGTCTCCGGTGTGTCAGCGTCACCGGGTTCCTCCGCTGCCCCCGACATTGGTACCAGATTCGTCTTGTCCGACGGGCACTTGAAGTACTCGGGCAACTGCATCATACGCCGCCGACGAATGGGGTTGCTGATGCCGCGGCGCTCATTATCGCTCCAACTGACGGTGGCGTCGAAGTACTTGTTCATGGGCCGCTCGTCGGGCGTGATGACCAAGATGTCGGGATTGCCACCCCAACCGCCATCTGGATCTGGAGCACCTGGATCATTCGCTCTTTTGTGCGGCACATCGCCGCCCCAGATGAATTCCGTTGCGAGGTCGAACCCTACAAAATTGTCCGGTGCGGTATCGGGCACATAACCGAAGCGAAAGGCGAACACCGCCATGGCTTTGTCCATGACATAGCTGACGCCGGCCTGGCTGATCGATCGTTGGTTCGACAGGCAGAGCGCGATACGGGCCTGCTCCTTTGCCCGGCTGAGCGACGGCAGCAAAATGGATATCAGTAGCGCGATAATCGCCACCACCACCAGCAGCTCGATCAAAGTAAAGGCTTTGGTGCGTTTTCGTTCTTTGTTCATGTCTGAACTCCTGTGACCGGCGGGCCGGTCGGATGAATTGCCCACGAGGGGCAGGACCAAGACGTATGCATGAAACGTCACCATGTACATAATAAGCATATCGGCCTCCGGAGCGGGAGTCAACGACCTTGTTTGCTCCTTTACAAGTTATTATGGGCAGGGGGCATTGAAGTGCTTCAGGGGCCAAGGGGCTGAGCGGCAGAGGGGGGCAGAGCCGGCGTGTCCTCACGCCGGGTATCCGGGCCGGGGACGGCCCGGCTCTACACTGTAAACGGCCGATTTCTTCGCGATTCGCGAAGATTTCTCGTTGCGTGGGTGGCCCGTCGCTTCAGCGGGGGGGGACACGAATGGACGATCGATTCGCATCCCCACACGGCTAAAGCCATGGGCCACCCGATCTCGACCTCCCCATCGCTGTAGCGCCCGCCCCCCGCGGCCGACGTAGATAACTGAACGCCTTCCGATGGCCGACGTAGGCTGTCGTGAGGCTTCCGCACAACGACGTCGGCCGCGGGGGGCCGACGCTACCCGAAAATCGAGCTGTGACAGAGTACTAGAATGTGCATCCCCTCAAACTCCCCGCGATCGCGGTAATGCCGGTCCACCCACCGCGCAAAGTCGCTCCGCGGCGGCGACAGCATAGCCCGCAAATCGCTTGTCGAGATCACCAGTACCGCCGGCGGCGCTCGCTGTATGTCCGCAATCGCCCCCTGGTAGATGAACTCCGCGCGCTTTCCAACCTGGCCTAACTTCTCCAACGTCGAAAAACGCGACGGGCTGTGCCGGTATGCAAATCGGTAAGTCCCCGGACTCCACCCCCAGACGTACACCGTCTCATCCGGCCTCGTTAGCCGTACGATCTCCGCCGCCTGGACCTCGTACGCCGCCGGCGGCTCACGCCTGAGGGCATACCAGTGCGGCTTGGTCACCCAGTAGCAGCGTGCCATGACGACGCTCTCGCCGACCAATCCCATCAACACGTACAGATATACGACCACAACCACCGCCATCGACGGCCGGGCCACGATTCGCCGAACCAGGTTGCGGTCACGGACCAGCCAGTGCAACGGGTACAACGCCAGCAACCCAAGCGGTGCCAGGGTTGTCGCCAGGTGATACGCCTGCCGGCCCGGCCCCACGCACGCCAGGTACGTTGTCGCCAGTAGCCACAGCCAGAACACACCGACTCCCGCGTTGCCACGCCCGTGTCCGTCTGAACGCCGAACCACGCGCAACAACACGCCGACCCCGATCGGCACGAACAACCCGTACATCGGCGGCAGCTTCACCAAGTAGGGCTGGAACGCCGCCCGCAAGTTGAGCCAGGTGGCGTCACTGACCGCGAAGTAGGCTTGATTGAATCCCAACACTGCAAAACACGCTTGTCCCAACGCACCCTGCCACGCCAGGACCGCCGCCGCGATCACCGGCAATGTAAGAACGGCCGCCCCCCCACCTGTCCCCGGCCCCCACCATCGCCGGCCGGGGATGGCCGTCGAGTCGATCCACCTCGCGGTGAGTTGTGACCACGCCAGGTGCAGCGCGCACGCCCCGAGCGCTCCCAGGCCGGACTGTTTGAACAGTGGTGCCGCGCCCGCGAAGAGCCCGCCGATGATGAGCCAGCCCCAGCGCCCGCCTCGCCGCCAGCGCAGATAGCCCAATACCGCCAATATCTCGCACGGCACGACAAAAGTCTCCGTGCGGTTCCCGCCGCATTCGTAGCGCAGATGTGTCAGCAGTACGCACCCCGTCGCCAGCGCAATTAGCCACAGCGAGCGGTGATAAACCGTCCGGGCCACGCCGACGAACCCGACGATTGCCGCCGCGACGGCAACGGAGCAGATCAGCAGCTCCCGTCCGACGCCCGGCCCGCGGATCAGAAACCCCGCCGCGTTGACCCACCAGGTCCCCGGCGGCTTGTTGTTCCACACGTCGAGATAGGGAATCGCCCCTTGCGAAACCCGCCACCCGCAATACGCGTAGTAATGGCTATCGTTGATATTCCCCCGCCAATGCACGGCCGACTGGTTGAACACGACCGCGGCGGCAAGCAGGCCCAACGCAAAAAGCCAGGCGCTGCCCGTCTGCCACGCCGTTGAATCAGTCTGTCTCGCCGCGATATCCACCATGCGCCTGCCCGCGGTGTTTGTGGTCTAGTGCCAAAGTCCTGTAGCGGCCGGGGCCCCCGCCCCCCCGGGGGCGCCACGCGCGGGCCCCAAGGGCCCCCCCGCCCGCCGGCGCCGCCCGCCCCGCTACAGGACTTTCGCACTAGACCACAAACACCGCGGGCAGGCGCATGGTGGATAGCGCGGCGAGACAGACTGATTCACCGGCG
>JAUWNI010000022.1 GCA_030612705.1 Phycisphaerae bacterium
GACGTCGCCGTCGCAATCCATGTCGCCGTCGGCACCATTCGCGCCGCTGGTCACGCCGTAGTGGGCCAGCAGCACCGCGAGATCGTCGAGATCGACGTCACGATCGCCGTCGAGGTCGCCATGGCAAGGCGGCAAATCGCTCCCGCCGAACTCGTACGCCCCCATGTCCACGATCGGCGGCAAGCCGCTGCCGGTATCCGGCGTGGCAGGATCATCAAAGAACCGCCCCTCGCCATCAAGATCAAACGGCACGTACTCCAACAGAACGCCATCGCCGTCCAGGTCGGCAAGGTCCCACGGTACGTTGCAATTACACCCGGCGTCAATGCACGGCGACCCGGCCGAGAGGCGATAGTCGCCGTCGTTGGGATCGACAAACAACGGATCGGCGTCGATGTTGCCGTTCCCGCTCCAGCCGCCCTCAATGTCGCAATATGTCACGACGGGTGAACTTGAGCCGACACGGATCTCGTCCGGCGAGTCACCCCAAAGGATGCAGTTGTCGATCGTCGGGCTGCTGTCGTTGTGGCAGGAGACACCGCCGCCCTGACTCGCCGCGTTCCAGGTGATTGTGCAGTTGGTAATTGCCGGGTTGCTGTCAGCACAGAAGACGCCGCCACCGTAGCTCCCCGCGTTCCCGGTGATCGTGCAACCCGTGATCGCCGGGTTGGCGGTCCGGCAATAGATACCGCCACCATAGCTTCCCGCGTTCCCTCTGATCGTGCAACCGGTAATCGTTGGGCTGCTGTTGATGCGACAGCAGACGCCCCCGCCGTTGTCGTCCGCCACGTTCTCCGTGATCATGCAGTCGGCGATCACGGGATTGCTGGAAGACGCACAGTAAACGCCTCCACCGTAGCGGTTGGCTGCGTTCTCCGTGATCGCGCAACCCGTGATCGTCGGACTGCTGTTATCGTAGCAGTACACGGCGCCACCGTGATAGCTTGCCGTGTTCCCCGTGATCGTGCAGTCGGTGATCGTCGGGCTACTGTTATCGTAGCAGTTGACGGCACCACCGCAATAGCTTGCCGTGTTCCCCGTGATCGCGCAACCGATGATCGTCGGGCTACTGTTGTTGTAGCAGTAAACACCGGCGCCCGACCCGGCGTATCCGTTTGTGATCGTGAACCCCTGCATAACCGCACCGGCGTCCTCGCGACCGTGAAAAACGAATGCACGGCCATCACCCTCGCAGTCGATAACACAGCTCTCCAGGCCGTTTTCCGAACGGACCGTAATGGTTCTACCGTAGAAGTCGAGCTCCTTATTACCCACCCCTGTGTATACACCGTCGGAAACCAACACGACGTCGTCCTGCTCGGTTGCCGCGTCGATTGCATCCTGAATCGTAGGGTAATCCGTGGGCACACGCAGCGTTCCCGAGATGTGTGCGAGCACCTCAACGGTCCGGGGGCTGTTTGAGGCTTGCGGGTCGGAGATTTCAAGCGTGTAGGCATGGGTACCGTGGGATAAACCTTCAAGATAAAGGGTTACAGTAATCTCATCCGTCTCTCCGGTTGAATCGCCGCTCGGAGGGTCCACCGTCACGCGTGGATCCTGCGGCACGATGTTCCAATTGAGCACGCCGCCGCCCGAGTTGCGAATGAACAGGGTTTGATCCAAGGAGCCGGTCTGCCCTTCTGACCCGTAGAACTCCAGGATCATCGGCGACAACGCGATCGCCGGTTGCGCAGGATCGAATTCGCACGCGCCCATGTCGGCGACCGCCACCCCGTCTTCGTCTCCGTCGATCGGGCGCGGGTTGCCGTCGAGATCCGTCGGCGGAAGGCCGCCCGGCGGGTCGTTGGTTGCGCTGTCAATACACGGCGACCCAGCCAGCAGATGCGGATCATCGGCAAACGCAAACAGCGGATCAGCATCGATGTTCCCCTCACCTTCCCAGCCCCCCTCCACGTTCGAGTAGCTGACCGTGATCATTCCCTCCCCAGAATAGTAAAGCTGCGCGCCCGTATTACCCCAAAGAACGCAGTTGGCAAGCGCAGGGTAGCTATTCTTCGAACAAAGGCCGCCGCCACTCTCCCGCGCGGGGTTGTTGATAATCGTGCAGTTTGTCAACGTCGGTCTGCTACCTTCTAAGGAAAAGACGGCGCCTCCCATTAACGCCGAGTTCTCAGCGAAGACGCAGTTGACGATCGCGGGGTCAGCGAAGTAGGCGCACAGAATCGCGCCACCGCGCCCCTTCGGCAGTTCTCCGATGGCCTCGTTCCTGGTGAGAACGCAGTTGCGGATGACCGGTGTGCAGAAACCGCGGCAGCGGATCGCCCCCGCAACGTCCTCACGCCCGTGCGTGATGGTGAAGCCCTCCACGATTGAATCGTAAGCCTCCCGGCTGTCAAAGTTGAACGCCCGTCCACCGCCCACACAGTCGATGATGCAGTTCCATGGGCCGTTCTCCGAGCAGACAGTGATTGCCCTGCCACGGAAGTCCAGGTTCTTGTTGCCCGCGCCGGCGTAGACCCCATCGGCTACCAACACCACGTCTCCGGCCACCGTAGCAGCATCCATGGCCGACCCAATCGTCGGATACTCGCCGGGCACCGGCAGTGTCGTTGCCACATGCAGGATGACGTGAACCGTTTGCGGGCTGTTGGCTGCGTCGGGATCCACAACCGAAAGGCCACAAACGTACTTCCCGTGACTCAGACCGGTCGCATCCGCCGAGACAGCCACCTCGTTGATCTCGCCACCGGATACACCGCTGGAAGGATCGACCACCAGCCACGAGCAGGGCACGTTGATGTCCCAGTTCAGCGTCACGCCGCCACAGTTGCGGATCAGCAACGTCTGTTCTGCCGCCAACGGGTTGTCCTCATGCACAAAAAACTCGAGATTGCGAGCGGAAAGTGCGATCGATGGCATATCGGCCGTGAACTCGTGGATGCCGATATCCGCCACGGCGACACCGTCGCCGTCCCCATCCAGCGGGCGCGCGGTCCCGTCGATGTCATCCAGCACGATGCTCCCCGGTAGCTCGTTCGTACCGGCGTCGATGCAGGGTGAGCCAGACAGGATGCGCCAGTCATCGGCAAGTGCAAACAGCGGGTCCGCGTCAATATTGCCCTCACCCGACCAGCCACCTTCGATGTTGCAATAGGTGATCACGGGCTCATCGCCGAACATACTGACCTGCTCCGGCGCATTGCCCCGGACAACCGAGTTGACGATCGTCGGGATGCCGGATGCTACGTGTACGCCGCCCCCGCCATCCGCGCTGTTTCCGGAGATCACGCAGTGGGCGATGGTCGGCATGCTAGTCAGCCCAGGTCCATCGAAGACCACGATGCCACCACCTGACTCGACGGCACTGTTATCCCTGATCACCGAGTTGAGAACCGTTGGGTTGCTCCCGTAGCAGTAGACTCCGCCGCCGCCATAGTTGCCTCTGGCCACATTCTCCGAAATGACACAGTCCTGAATGACGGGATCGCTCGCGTACGAACAGCGGATCCCGCCGCCCGCGTCGGCGGCGATGTTCTCGGCGATCGTGCAGTCAATGATGACCGGACTGCTCTCGTCACACGAAACTCCGCCACCGAGATACGCCGATACGTTGCGTCTGATGTGGCACCGCTGGATCGTCGGGTTGGCGTCCGCACAATGGATACCGCCGCCAGCCGTGCCTACACGCGCCAGACGGTTGTTGATAATCACGCAATCGGAAAGCATCGCATCGCTATAGAGACAGTAGATGCCGCCCCCCCGGTTCTGTGCTTCGTTCCCGTTGATAACACAGTTGGTGATCGTCGGGCTGCTGCTGCGGCAGTAGATGCCGCCACCATCGCCGTCGCCAGGACTGCCGTCGTCGACGTCGCCCGATGCGATGGTGAACCCGTCGAGGACGGACGTAGCGGT
Source organism: Phycisphaerae bacterium (assembly GCA_030612705.1). Taxonomy (GTDB): domain Bacteria; phylum Planctomycetota; class Phycisphaerae; order UBA1845; family Fen-1342; genus JALSRY01. The sequence continues at coordinate 3,874 of JAUWNI010000022.1, forward strand.
TTCGCCGCTATGGAAGTAGAACCCGCGGCCGTCGCGCTCGCAGTCGATAACGCAGTTATCGGAACCGCTTTCGGAGCGTACCGTGATCGCCTTGCCGGCGTAGTCGAGATTCTTGTTGCCCTCGCCGGTGTACGTGCCGTCCAACACGAGAACCTCGTCGCCATCCACGGCCGCGTCGATGCCCTCCTGGATCGCGTCAAAAGGATGCTCGGCGGAGCCGTTCTCGTCGGGGTCGCTGACGGTCGGGTCGCCGGGGCCGGGGTCGTTCGGGGCGTTGTCGTCGACGTACCAGGTGGTTTGGCCCCTTGCCGCCGGGGCGGCTGCGAGTATGGCAAGTACTGCTGCAATAAGGAGATACGAGCTGCAAGCGAAATACGGGCTGAATTTACGGCTACGTTTAACTATCGTCGTCTGATTACTAATACGATTCATGATTGCTTCCCCTTTCGGCAGGGACCGCTGTCGGTCCGGCTGATTAACCCACGTCGTCGCCCGTGCGTTGAAAAGAGTATGAGCACAATGACAACAGCGACGAAACGCGGACAACATTCAACAGGCGAATCCGTCCCTTCCCCTCGCATACGAGTCACTTCATAAGCACCTCCTTCCACACGGAACAGTCCCCAGGCGGGATCACACAGCCTTGCCAACAATTCATACTACAATCGTGCTAACTGTCATTCAACGGCAAATTGGTGGGGGGCGGACGCTACTGCTCCGTCAGTGTTGCTTTGAGAGGTTCAACCCGAGGAGCCGCGGGTCTGAACCCTGAACACTGAATCCTTGTTCCCTCGTCGGCTCCTCCCCTTAATCCTCGTCTTCGTCGGTCTTTTTCTGCCCCGCGGCGATGATCTGCTGCTTGACGTTCGGCGGGACGATGTCGTAGCGGTCGAACTCCATCGCATAGCTGCCCTGGCCGCCGGTGACGCTCTTGAGTTGCGAGGCGTAGGCGGCGACCTCGGCGAGCGGGACCTGGGCGCGGATGGTAACCTGGTTGCCGGGCAGGATGTCCTGTCCGAGGATCTGCCCGCGTTTGCCGGCCAGGTCGCGGGTGATGTCGCCCATGAAGTCGGTCGGCGCGGTCACCTCGACGTTGACGATCGGCTCGAGCAGGATCGGCTTGCACTGTGTGAAGGCCTTCTTGAAAACCTGCCGGCCGGCGATCTGGAAGGCGATGTCCTTGCTATCGACCGGATGCGTCTTGCCGTCGACCAGCTTCACCTTGACATCCACCACCGGGTAGCCGGCGATCACGCCCTTCTTCATCTGAACCCGAATGCCCTTGTCCACGCTGGACCTAAACGGCTGGTCGATCGCGCCGCCGAATATCTTGTCGATGAACTCGTAGCCTTCGCCGCGCTCGGCCGGCTCCATGTCGATAAAGACGCGGGCGAATTGTCCGGCGCCGCCGGTCTGTTTCTTGTGCGTGTATTCGACGTACTTGGTCGAACCGGAGATCGTCTCGCGATAGGGGATCTTGGGGGGCTTGGTGTCGACCTCGAGCTTGAAATAGCGTTTCATCTTGCCGCGCAGGACGGTCAGGTGCAGATCGCCGAGCCCCTGCATGACCAGCTCGTTCGTCTCGGCATCACGTTCGTAGTTGAAGCACGGGTCCTCTTCGGCGAAACGGTGCAGCGCTCCGCTGATCTTCTCGACGTCGCCGCGGGACTTGGGCTCGATCGCCAGGGCATACATGGGTGCCGGGAGTTTCGGCATCGCGATGGTCCCATCGCCGGCTTTGTCGAACAGCGCGGCGCCGATCCGCAGGTCGAGCTTGGCGAAGGCAATAACATCGCCGGCAGTCGCGGCGGCCACCTCTTGCTGCTGATCGCCGCAGAGCTTGAGCAGGTGTCCGGTGCGTTGGCCTTTACGCTCACCGCTGATGAAGACCGAGCCGTCGCCCTTGATCGTCCCACGTAAGATGCGGGCGACGGAGTACTTGATGTTACTCTTGGGATCGGAGGTGATTTTGACGACCTGGGCGACGAACTCGCCGCTCGGGTCGGCTTCCAGCGTCGTTTCCGACACGTCGTCACCTTCGCCGACGGTCAGCGTACGTTTCAGCCCGTCCTTCGGGGACGGGGCGAAGAGCACCAGGGCGTCGAGCAGATCGGCAATGCCGACTTCGCCGCGGGCGTTCGTGAACAGCACCGGAATCAGGTGCCCGTCGGCCACGGCTTTGGCGATCGCGGGCTTGAGCTGTTCCTTCGAAACGCTGCCCGTCTCCATGTACGCTTCCATCAATTCGTCATCGGTCTCGACGATCGCCTCGATAAGTTGCATGTGGCACTCGGCCACGTCGAGCACATCCGCCGAGCCTTCCTTGTTTTCGAGCACGTCGATCATTTTCTTGCCGCCGTCGGTCGGCAGATAGATCGGGTGACAGGCCGACCCGAAGGACTCGCGCGCGCCGGTTAAGACGTCCTCGAGGTTGGCGTTGTCGGCGTCGATGCGGTTGATGACAATCATGCGGGCCAAGCCGTAGTCGCCGGCGATGTTGAACATACGCCGGGTATTGACGCCGACACCGGCGGCGGCGGAGACGACCACGACGGCGGTCTCGACAGCGGCCAGCGATGCGATCGCCGTCCCGCAGTAGTCGGGCGTTCCGGGCGTGTCGAAGGCGTTGATCAGTGTGCCGTCGTGCTCGAGGTGATAGAAGCTTGAATCGACGCTCTGTTTGCGCTCTTTCGATTCGTCGTCGTTATCGAGGATGCTCGTGCCGTCGTCGACGCTGCCGAGGCGATTGGTCACGCCGGCCTGGTGGAGAATCGCTTCACCGAGCGAAGTCATCCCGGCTCCGGAGTGTCCGACAAATGCAACGTTGCGAATATCGCCTACTTCTCTAGCGGCCATGCACGGGCCTCCCTTCAGAACCACCAGTACCCTTGATATACGGACAGAACAGCCAGTATAGCACGCTGACGGGGGGTGCCAAGAGCCGCCGACGGATGGTGTTCCAAATCGGTCGTCGGCGTAGTTGACACGGCGTGCCAAGATCTCTAGCGTGGATGTTTTCCCGCGCAACCATCGGTACGACTACCGACCCGAAAAACGCCTGGGGCACCACGATGAGTATTAGCCAGATTGCGGCCGGCATCGGTGAATCCGTCACCCTCAAGCTCAACGCGACCGTGGCCGCCCTGAAGGCGAAAGGTGAGCCCGTCATCCACCTCGGCGGAGGCGAGCCCAACAGCAAGGCCCCGGTAGACGCGATCCTCGCCGGTACCGCCCTGCTCAACACCGGCGAAGTCCGGTATACCCCCGCCTCCGGCACGCCCGCAATCAAGCAGGCCATCATCGGATACACCGAAAAGTACTACGGCCGATCCGTCGAGCCACGGAACGTGATGGCTTCCGGCGGCGCGAAGCAGGCCATCATGGTCGCGCTTCAGACTGTCGTCGATCCGCGGGACGAGGTCATCTTTCCGAGACCTTACTGGGTCAGCTATCCGGACATGGCGCGACTCTGCGGCGGCGTGCCGGTGCCCGTCGATGCGAGCGACGGTTTGCTGTGTCCGAGTGTCGATGATATCGCTCGGAAGGTCACGCCGAAGACCAAGGTCATCCTGATCAACAGCCCGAACAACCCGACCGGCGTGATGTACACCGAGGACTTCATCGCCGGGATCGTCGAGTTGTGCGAACAGCGCGGCATCTACCTGATTATGGACGACATCTACCACCGCTTGATCTTCGACGGCCGCGAGCCGATCAACTGCTACAAATACGCCCAGCAGACCGGCGAGGACTCAAAGCTGATCGTCGTCAACGGCGTTTCGAAGCAATACGCCATGACCGGCTTCCGCATCGGCTGGGCGGTCGCGAGCGGGAAGCTGATCAAGGTGATGGGTAACATTCAGGGGCACCAGACGTCGGGACCCTCGGCGCTGTCGCAGAGCGCGGCCGTCGGCGCGCTGACCGGGGAGCAATCCTCCGTCGATACTCTGCGGGCAACACTGGAAGACAACCGCAACGTGCTGCTGGATCGTTTGAAATCGATCGAGGGCGCGAAGGTCACAAAGCCGGACGGGACGTTCTACTGCTTCGTTGACTTTCGCCACTACGAGCCGGACTCGATGAAGCTGGCCGAGTACCTGCTCGAAGAGGTGCGGGTGGTGGTCGTACCGGGCGTCGCGTTCGGAATGGACGGTTACTTGCGGATCAGTTTCTGCGGCTCGATCAGCGACATCACCCAGGGCGTCGAGCGGATCAAGCTGGCGCTGGCCGCGTACCCGGGCAAGAAGTAAGCGCGCCTAACAGTCCGCCACGGAAGTCATGTAGCGTCCGGCCCCCGTGCCGGACGTAGGGTGAAAACGGCGTTCCCCGGCCGACATGGGGGTCGGCCGCTACGGTCTATGGGCACAGGCGTCCCGCCCGTGAATCTCGGGCAAGATGCCCGAGCCCCCCGGTTTTATTATAGAGTTCGTAAATCAATAACCTGAAGCTCGCGAGAGACTACACATGAGCGAACATTTTGAAAGCGAATCACCCGCCGCCAGGTACCGAGAGGAAACGGCCAGCGAATACGGCCTCGAAAACCATGGTCTGATCAACCTCGGCCGCGTCTACTGGAACCTCTCGACGCCCGCGCTCTACGAGGAAGCCGTCTTCCGCAACGAAGGCCACCTGGTTGACGGCGGCCCGCTGCTGGTCACGACCGGCAAGCACACTGCCCGCTCGGCCGCCGACAAGTTCGTCGTCCGCGAGCCGACCACCGAAAAGCAAATCTGGTGGGGTGACTACAACGTCCCGTGCAGCCCGAGCCAGTTCAACGGCCTGCGGACGCGTCAGGCGGCGTACTTGCAGGGCCGTGATCTGTTCGTTCAGGATTGCTACATGGGGGCCGATCCCGAATACCGCATGCCGCTCCGCGTTATCACCGAAACGGCCTGGGCGAGCTTCATCGCGCGCAACATGTTCATCAGGATCGAGAATCGGGACGAGCTTAAAAAGCACATACCTGAGTTCACCCTGATCGTCGCCACCGGCTTTCATTCCGATCCGAAAACAGACGGCGTGCGCTCCGACACCGCCATCATGCTCAACTTCGCAGAGCGGATGGCCATCGTGGCCTACGCGGCCTACGGCGGCGAGATCAAGAAGACCATGTTCACCGTGCAGAACTTCCTTTTGCCGCTCAAGGACGTCTTTCCGATGCACTGCTCGGCGAACGTCGGCGCCGCCGACGACGCGGCGCTGTTCTTCGGGCTCTCCGGAACCGGCAAGACCTCACTCTCGGCCGATCCACGACGCCGGCTGATCGGCGACGATGAACACGGCTGGGGTGCTCACGGTATTTTCAATTTTGAGGGCGGCTGCTACGCCAAGGTAATCCGCCTCTCGGCCGAGAACGAGCCGCAAATCTGGGACGCCACCCGTCGCTTCGGCACCATCCTGGAGAACGTGATCTTCGATCCGATTTCGCGACAGTGCGATCTCGACGACGACGCGATTACCGAGAACACGCGGGCCTCGTACCCGCTCGACTTCATTCCCAACATCGTTCCCGAGGGCATGGTCAGGTCGCATCCGAAAAACGTGATCTTCCTGACCTGCGACGCCTCGGGCGTACTGCCGCCGATCTCGCGGCTAAGCCCCGATCAGGCGATGTACCACTTCATCAGCGGCTATACGTCCAAGGTCGGCGGTACCGAGCTGGGCGTCGGCAAGGCTCCCAAGGCAACATTCAGCACGTGCTTCGGCGCGCCGTTCATGGTGCACCACCCGTTCGTGTACGCCAAGATGCTCAAGGAACGCATGGCCGCCCACAACGTCCAATGCTGGCTGCTAAACACCGGCTGGACCGGGGGCTCGTTCGGCGTCGGCCACCGCATCAGCATCGCCCACACCCGCGCGCTGCTCAACGCCGCCCTCGACGGCGTGCTCAACGACGTGCAATACCGCAAGGACAAGCTCTTCGGCTTCGACGTCCCGACAGGCTGTCCCGGCGTGCCGACCGAAATGCTCGACCCGGAAAACACCTGGGACGACAAGGACGAGTACTGGAAGAAATACAACGAGCTGGCAATCCGCTTCATGGAGAATTTCAAGCTCTTCCAAGAAGGCTGCGACCCCGAAGTCGCCGCCGCCGGCCCCAAACGCTTGTCGTAACCTGTAAATGTAGCGCCGAGCCTCCGAACGGGCCATACGTAGCGGCCCGCGCCCCCGCGCGGCCGACGTAGCGTCCGCCCCCCGCGGCGGACGTCGAACACAACAACTGTCCCAGCGCGTGCGAATCACCGCCAATGCCGGCCAAGCCGTATTTGGCACCGGCGTCTCGTCGCTGATGATGGTGGCGCATCTGACCCCTGGAGACGCTCCAACTCCGGTGCTTCCATATTAGGGACGATCGGCTACGATACTGGCGGTCCCGAACCACTTGGAGTTCCAGCCGTGATCCAATCGGTCGAAATCAAGAACCTGCGCGGCATCCGCGAGGGCAAGCTCGACAACCTGTCGCCGCTCACGATCTTCGTTGGGCCGAACGGTTGCGGCAAAAGTACCGTACTCGATGCATTGCACATCGGGGCACATCCGGTTCCGCCAGAGGCGGTGGGACGGACCGTAGCGCGCCATAAGGGAGTGAACGAGGGAGCCCGCTGGCTTGCGTGGCGGGCCGATTCATCCAGGCAGATCAGCGTAATTGTAAATACAGGTGATGACTATCGGCGCAGTTGTAACCTGAGCTTCCAGCAGAAAATCCCTGAGGAGGTTGCGAGGGTTCTTTGCCGAACGCACCTGCGCTATACGGGCTCCGATCCAAACACGCTCATCAGCTTTTACGCGGGGAATAGATACGATTACAAGCCAGGAGAATATGCCGAGATTATACCCGATGTACGTTTCGTGGAAACGTATGTGTGTGAGGGAGAACCGCTGCATCAGCTCTATGCTCGCACTGTCGAGCAGGGACGAAAGCGCCAAGCGGAGGCAATCCTGACGGACTTGTTGCCCGGGTTCAAGAACGTGGAAATATTGGTTGAGGGTGATACTCCGATTATCCATCTGGTCTATGAGGACTACAGTGTACCTGCCGCCTTGGGCGGTGATGGTATTCACACACTGCTCCGCCTAGTGCTGGAACTTGCCTCCCTTCCGCGCGGTTTAGTGTTGCTCGAAGAGCCCGAAGTGCATCAGCACCCGGCGAGTATCCGGCAGAGTGTTCGGGCGATCCTGTCGGCTGTTCGTAGGGAGATTCAGGTCGTGTTCACAACGCACAGCTTGGAACTCATCGACGTTCTACTCGCGGAAGCCAACGACGAAGATCTGCAACGTTTGAGTGTCTATCGTCTGAATCTTGAGAGGGGGAAGCTTCTATCGCACCGCTTACCCGGGCCCGACGTCGCCGTCGCGCGGCAACAGATTGAGGATGACCTGCGGTGAGCGAATCGGTCATCCTATGCGAGGGCTTTTACGACCGGGCCTTCTGGGCGGGGTGGCTTGAATACCTCGGCTGTCCAAAACCGAAGAATTTGGGCAATGTATTTGACCCCGTTGGTCGCCAGGTTAAGGGAGGGCATTTCGGATACAGCGCGAAAAGCGGTCGTTTCGTTCGAATCGTCCCATGTCAGGGCAAGCCAAAAATATTCCCCGAGGCACGTCGGCGGATAGAGGGGCGTCACATCGCACCGAAGTTATCTCACTTGGTTATCTGCGTCGATCTGGACACCAGCGCGAACAAACCGAGCGCCGCTACAGGATTACGCGTGGAGGATGTAAGACGGGTAATCCGTGAAATAGAGCCCCATGCTCGCGACAACGACGACGGTGACATCGAACTCGATGCCGGAGCGATGGTGGTCTCACTTGTCCGGTGGGAAACAGAGGAAACGCACGCGGAGGGTATTCCTGCCTTACAGAGCCTCGAACGACTTGTGTGTGCTGCTCTGGTGGCCGCCTATCCTGATCGGGGTCCCGCCGTGCAAGATTGGCTCGACGGGCGTCCAGAAGCCCCCGACTCGATCCCAAAGGAATTCGCGTGGTCCCACATGGCCGGCTGGTACGCCGATCTCGGGTGCGACGCTTTCTATCGCACAGTGTGGGAGGACGCGAACGTCGCTCAGGAATTGGAATCACGACTTAGATCTTCCGGCGCGTGGCGGATTGCTGAAGCCCTTTTGGGATAGCTGTGGTCCAAGTTCACGCTGTCCGCTTTCTCACCGTGCCGCAACACAGGAGGCAAAGCGACATGAGCCAGCCAACTGAACGCCGTTATGAGAATGTCACTGAAACCCGCGTTGGCCGGCGCGCGGCGTTGAAGGTCGCGGCGGCGGCGATTGCCGGAGTGGCGTTTGATCCCTTAGCTGACGTAGCATGGTGTGAAATGGATGACAAACCCTTGTTCAATATATCGCTCGCACAGTGGTCGCTGCACCGCACGATCTTCGCCGGCAAGCTCGACAACCTCGATTTCGCCGCCACCGCCAAGAACAACTACGGCATCGACGCCGTCGAGTACGTCAACCAGTTCTTCAAGGACAAGGCCAAGGACGCGGCGTATCTCAAAGACATGAAGAAGCGCGCCGCGGACGCCGGCGTGCGCAGCCTGCTGATTATGATCGACGGCGAAGGCGCAATCGGCGATCCCGACGAGGCCAAGCGCAAGCAGGCCGTCGAGAACCACTACAAATGGGTCGAAGCCGCCAAAGCCCTCGGCTGCCACTCGATCCGCGTCAACGCCGCCAGCTCCGGCAGCTACGACGAGCAGATCAAGCTCGCCGCCGACGGCCTCCGCCGCCTGACCGAGTTCGGGGCGAAGCACGATCTGAACGTCATCGTCGAAAACCACGGCGGCCTGTCGTCCAACGGCGCCTGGCTCGCCGCCGTCATGAAGAAGGTGAACCACCCGCGCTGCGGCACGCTGCCCGACTTCGGCAACTTCTGCCTGGACTGGAGTCGGCGCGACCAACCCGACGCCTGGTACAACCGCTACCAGGGCGTCAAGGAGATGATGCCCTTCGCCAGGGCGGTCAGCGCGAAGTCACACGCGTTCGACGCCGACGGCAACGAGACCAAGACCGACTATCGCCGCGTGATCAAAATCGTCCTCGACGCCGGCTACCGCGGCTACATCGGCATCGAATACGAAGGCGGCACCCTGAGCGAGCCGGAAGGCATCCGCGCAACCAAGCGCCTGCTCGAACGCGTCCGCAGCGAGCTGTCCTCATAGAACTGGGTGGCACGGTCAGGCTCCGCCTGGCCGTGATTCGGTTCGGCGAAATACTCGAAGCTTGCACTCGCCGTTTAATGCAGCGCCCCGCGCGACCGAGTGTAGCGGCCGGCGCCTCGCCGGCCGAACCCGAAGCGCAAGCGAGGGCCTTGTTTTCACAGCACCGTCCCGGCCAAGGCCCTCGCTTGCGCTTCGGGCTCTGATTGCGAGGCGCATTCCATGCACCAGGTGTAGCGTCCGGCCCCCGTGCCGGACGTCGATGCGGCGTTGTCGGCAACGGCCGACCGGGGCGTCGTCCGCTATAAGTGAACTGAAACGGCCGTAGAAGACTCGAACGCGTGCGCGGTTTCGGCAAAAAGTTAGCCGACGCGTTTTTCTTCGAGAGAATAATCTTCCTTTCCTTGGTCGGTTCGGCTATTATTTCCGAGAAGCGGAAGCTGTTCGGTTTGCCGATTTGCATATCCAAGAGGAGGAAAAGAATCATGTCTACCCGCCTAAGTATCGTACTCGCTGTGAGCGTTCTGGCATTTGGCTTCGGATCAGCCACGGCTCAGGCTGCGTTTGTTACCTTCAATTTCACCGGTACGGTAAACGATTTTGAAGCGACTAATTTTACATTTCAGAGCTTGATTTACCCAGGCGACTCCTTTTACGGATCCTATACTTTTGAGGCTCCTCAAACTCCAGAGGATGGGGATTACGTGCTGAGCGACCTTACCATGACGATCGGCTTGAATACATTCAGCTTCTACTCGGACATTGCGGAACAGATCCTGGTGACCAATAGTGACCCTGACGAAGGTACGGATTACTATCAAGTCCTCGGTGGTATGACATTTGACTCCAAGAGCCTCCTTTTTGATATGATGATGGTGGACCCTAGCGGATCAGCCTTGACCGACAACTCGTTGCCGGTGGAACCTCCCGACCTTTCGTTCTTTAATTCCACGATATTGATGATCGACTATGTCGGCTCTGGAGAGGGTGTGCGCTTCGACTTGGATGGAACGATCGACTCGTTAACAGTCATCCCTTCACCAACATCCACGCTGCTTGGGCTGATCGGTTTGTTGGCGGTCTTCTCCTTGCGACGCCAGTTTGGCTAGAGCATTTCCAATGAATACGTAGCGTCCGGCGCCCGTGCCGGACGTAGGATCATCGAGACGCCTACGGCCGACAGGGGCGTCGGCCGCTACAATATTGGGGCACCGGTCGGTACATCATATATGTGGCACAACCGCCCTGGCTGTGACGGATTCGGCTGGTGCGGGGCTTGGCCGGTACGCCACGGCGGGCGAGGTGCCCGCCGCTACATTGGCCGCGCGGGGCGCGGGCCGCTACCGGCGCTTTTGGAAGAACTGACCCAGTGAGTTGCGCGAGGCTTGCGACCAGCGGCGCCACCAGGGGTCGGCCAGCGTGGTGGGGAACTCCTTGCGGACGCGTTTGAGGAACGCCGCGACGGCGGCGGGGCGGCAGGCGGGCATGTCGATGCCGCACTTGTCCTGGTGATACTGGTCCTCGCCGCGCGAGTGCTGCCAGCCGTTTTCCCGACATGTTTCCGTCGCGCCGGTGCCGGGCCAGGGGTAATACGGGCGGGCGCTGAGCGTGTCGGGATTGATGCGTCGCAGCAGGGCGCGCGTGTCTTCGAGCGAGACTTCACCGTCGTAGGGGGCGCCGAGGTAGACGATGGCGCGGGTCTTGATCTCCGCCGCGCGAAGCAGGGCGAACGTCGATCGGATTTGTTCCTCGTCTAGATTCATGGTGAAGATTTCGTTGCGGATGAAGTTGCTGCCGCTGATGACCTCTATGTCGGCCAGTTTGCAACCCGCCCGGGCTAGTTCCTGGACGATTGGCTCCGTAACGGCGTTGGCGCGCAGGTGGCAGCGAAAGGGCAGTCCGCAGCGCGAGCCGTAGAGCGTGAGGAACTCTTCGAGCCAGTCTGGGTCGAGCGCGAAGGTGTGATCCAGAAAACGGATGATCCGCACGTCGGGATACCTCTCGCGCAGCAACTCGATCTCCTCGATCACATTCTCCGGCGAGCGCCGCCGCACCCACGTGCCGCGCTCGGCGTACATCTTGGCGATCGTCGGGTTGACACAGTAAGCGCACTTCTGCGGACAGCCGCGGCCGACGGCGATCTCGATCTCGCCGGTGCCGGCCACGTACTCGGCGTAGCCGAACAGCTCGCGCTCGGCGAAGGGCAGCGAATCGAGGTCCTCGACCAGGCTGGGGAGCTCCGGCCGGGCGAGCCCTTGCTCGTCGCGCAGCCAGACGCCTTGCACGACCTGGCTGATCGCGGGGTCTTTCATGCGTTCGAAGTAGGTGACGAGCGAGGCGTCGGGCTCGCCGATCGCGGCCGCGTGCACACCGGGCAGGCTCAGGGCATCGGCCGGATCGAGCGTGGCGTGCTCGCCACCCACGACGATCGGCAGAAACTCGTGTTCCTGGATGTGCTGGACCGTACGCCGGGCCGCCGTCACGCACACGGACGAGACGTCGGTGTAGACCAATTGCGGCAGCGCCCGGGCGAGCGCCGCCTTGACCGCCGCCACGTCGAACCGGGCCAGCCCCAGCAGCGAGAGGTCGTGATCGCGATCCTTGAGCAGCGTGAGCAGCGTTGCCAGCTTGGGCTCGAAGCGCGGCACGGGCCGGCCGCGGACGTCAGGCACGAATTGCAGGATCAGAATCCGCACAGACCGATGCAGCTCCGTTACATGGGCGTCTTGAATCCCATCGCGCGGGTGATACACCACCCAACCAGGGCTTCGAATATCTGAAACGCGCCGAACGCCGCCGCCACGATCCCAACCGTCCAGCGCAATCCCGCATTGCCAATGTCGATCCAGCGCATCAAGATGATCGCGGCGATGAGCAGGAACAGCACCCCGGACAAGCCGCGGGCCCAGCGTCCCGCCCGATCGATGTTGCAGGTCAGCTTCGGCATGGCGTCAGTCGAGCAGCACGGGATCCCAGAACGACATCGCGAACGAGGGCGGGAAGCGACTGCCGTCGGCCGGAATCAGGGGGATGTGTACGGCCAGTTCCGGGTGCTGGAGGCATTCGGTCAGATACGCCGACGTTTCCGCGACCACGCGGGCACACAACTCCTCGTACATTTCCTTGCGCCGTCTTCGCAGGTGGAGGTCCATCGGCGATTCTCGTCATCAGTCCCGGTCTTCCTCTGATGATAGCCGATTTGCCGTCCGGAGCGTTAGCAGAATTGCCACCAGACCGACGCCCACCATCTCGATCGGCAGCGGACGGACCAAGCCCCAGGCGGGAATCACATTGATATTCGCGTAAGCCGTGCCCAAGCCGGGCTTTGACGCCGCCAGCAGCACGCCGATGATTCCGACGATCAACGGGCCGGGGATGTACCAGATGAAGCCGCGTACGCCGGTCACGCGGCGGGCAATCATCACCGCGAGGATAAACGCCACCGCGACGGCGAAAAAGACCTGTCCGCGGTAGGTATGTCCGATCCGCGGTCCGGTCAGGATCAGCATCAGGATTGTCGCCACCGCGGACGTCACGATCAAGGCGGTGATCCCGTCGCGGAGGTTGAAGGATTTTTTGCCTGTCGAGCGGCCGCGCCGACCGGTCAACGCGAAGACCGCCGCCATCACCACCGCCCAATACACGTATTCAGCCAACAGGGGCGCATAAGCAGCCCCGCTCGGCGGACCGGCGGTCGTGTTCTTCATCTTCAGCCACTCGTCCATCGTTCCGCCGTGAAACGCCCACAGCGCCAGCGCGAACCCGACCACGAGCAGTCCCTGTCCGCCTTCCCGCCGGCCGCACAGCCACGTTCCGATCAGCGCCCCGACGATCAGCAGAACCAGGACAGCCACCGCCGCCACGATCCCGCCGTCGCCGATGAGCACACCCACGGGCCGATCCAGCCCGCGCGACAGCACGGTCGTGTCGACCACAAAGTGCAGCCCGGCCCACAGCAGCGCGACGGAAGCCGTCAAACACAGCTTTCCAGGCCACGCCGATTGTGTCCGCACGGTTTCAGAGCTATCGATCGCGTTCACGCCGATAGGCTATCCGAACGTAGCGGAGGGGGTCAACCGAATACTCGCCCGTATCGTATGGGTAAGCGTCAGGAAAGTGCGTAACGTGGGTAGCGAGGAGAGTGCGTAACGCCTGAATGTCATTCCGACCGCGTCCGCCCGCCTGGAGCGGACGCGCGGAGGAATCCGGCCCAAACCCGAGATCGGGTGGCCCATGGCTTTAGCCGTGGGGGACACGAATCGATGATCCATTCGTGTTCCCCCCCGCTGAAGCGACGGGCCACCCACGCAACGAAAATCTTCGCAAACCGCGAAGAAATCGGCCGTTTACAGTGCAGGGGCGGCAGTTAATAGCCGGGGGCGTCAGCCCCCGGAACGTACGCACACGATAAACGCAGCCCCGGAGGGGCGATAGAAAGGCTCGATCGCCACGGATTCCTGTCGCCCCTCCGGGGCTTATCCCCTCGCGCTAACGATATCGGGGGCTTACGCCCCCGGCTATTGACTGCCGCCCTTTCAGGGCTGCGATCCGCGTATTCCGGAACGGGATTGGGCTGGTTGGAGCTATCGTTTCCCGAAGTGTTGGCGCCGGCCAACTCGGAAACTTCACGCCGCTTCGTCATTCGATGCACCTGCATTTCGCCTACGAATTTCAACCCGCCGATCCTGTCATGTAACCACAAGCATCCGAATCGTCGGCTCGGGTTGCGTAAGACACCTGTTATCCGCTATACATACGTACGGTGCCGCTTGGATTGTTTGACTTGATCCGGGGTGGCGCTATAATCCCGGCCTGACACTGTACACGCTACGGATGGCGCACCCGTGCCTTCCGGTTGCCCCTACTTGGGGAGGTGGCTATGCCTTCTACCGTCCGGTTTTCCCGCCCAGCGGCATCGTTATTGGTTCTCGCATTCCTTTTCAGCGGCGTCGGTCTCGCACGAGCCCAGCTCGCCGCCGACGAGTTTATCACCGGCGACGCCGCGGCCGCTTGGGAAAAATGGAACACCGCTCTGGAAGCTCTGCTGGTCCGCGACCCGGACACCGCCGAGATGATGTTCGAGGATCTGCTGGCCGCCGAGCCTTCGCCCTTCCGCATCGCCCTGCTCGCGGAACGCTCGATTAAGCGCAACATAAACGCCGGCGGCGTGCTGCTGCTCGAGCAGGACGCCGAGGCGGAAGCGTTGCAACCCGGCGGACAACAGGTTTTCGAGTTGCTGGAAGCCGGCCGCGAGCAGATGAACCAGGCCGACGACGGGTGGTACTTCGCCTCGATCGGCCGCTTCGGCATCGCCAACGCCAACTTCCAGGCGCTGCTCGAAGGCGACCCGGACCCGGTCGCGCTGCTCGAATTCGTCGACCGCGTTCCCAGACGCCATCAGGTGCTCGTACAGCTCGCCGGCAACGCGATCATCGGCGATTCCGTCACCGGCGTCCTCAAACTGCTCCAGCTCGGCGAGCACCAGATAAAAGCGGATCCGACCCGCATCAAACAAAACATCGAGCGGCTCGGCGGCCCGCCGCGAGCGTTCGAGAACGGCGTCGCTCGACTGAAGGATTCCGGCGAATACGCGATCCCGTTCATGGTGCAATACCTCCGCGATCCGAGCAAGAAATCGCTGACGCAGGCTATCCTGCGCACGCTGCCGCAGGTCGGCCGACCCGGCCTGAACCCGATGGTCATCGCCCTGCGCATGGACGATCAGACCACGATGCGCTACATGATCCGGGCGCTCGGGCAGATTGGCTATTGGCAGTCGGTCCCCTATCTAATCAAGCTCCGCGAAGACATTAGTACGCTCACGGAAGTCCGGACCGCGATCGACATCACGCTCAACGATCTGGCGAACTACGGGATCACGATCGACTCCGGTCTGCCCGCCGCCGAGGCCTTCTACCGTCTGGCCAAGGCTTATTACCAGGACCAGGAATCACTGGCCGCCGACCCGCGGCTGGACGCGGCCAACGTCTGGTACTGGAAAGACGGCATGCTCCAGAACATCGAGGTGCCGACGGCGATCTTCAACGAGATCATGTGCATGCGCTGCTGCGAGGAGGCCCTGCTGCTGAACCCGGACCTCAAGCCGGCGCTGGCCTTGTGGCTGGCCGCCAACTTCCGCCGCGAGGCGCAACTACCCGAGGAACAAACCGACGATACCCGTCCGGACAATTACCCCGGTGCCGCCTACTTCGCTCAATCCGCCGGCGCGGACTACTGCCTGATGGCGCTGGCCCGCGCGGTGGACGATGGCGACCCGGCGGTGGCGCTCGGCGCGATCGAGGCCCTGCAAAGAACCGCCGGCTCGGCCAGCATCGTCGGTGATCAGGCCGGTCGCCAGCCGCTGGCCGAGGCGCTTTCGTTCCCCGACCGCATGGTCCGTATCCGTGCCGCGCTCGCGCTCGGCAACGCACTGCCAGTCAAGTCGTTCCACAACGATCAGAACCTGATGCCCGTGCTCAACGAGGCCCTGCTGCTCTTCGGCGGCGCTCGAAACGCGCTGGTCATCGACCCCGATGCTCAAACCGCGAATTCGGAGGCGGCGGCGCTGCGATCGGCCGGTTACAACGTCATCACCGAAGCCGGCCTGCTTGCCGGACTCGATAAAGTCCGCAACGAATTGCCCGGTCTCGACGTGATTCTGCTCGCTTCCGACATGGCCAACCCCGACCTTGCCGAGGGTGTGGCACAGCTTCGCGGCGAATTCCGTTTTGCCGCCGTCCCGGTGATCGTGGTGGCCAAGCCGGCCCAAAGCGAAATGGTCGCCGATTTCATCCGCGGCGATCACCGCCTGGGTCAAATTACGACCTACCCCGATACAGCCATGCTGGCCAAGGAGATCGCCGTCGTCTCGAAGGCCGTCGGCGCGACCGCGATTACCCCCGAAGTCGGCAGTGGGCTCGCGCTCGAAGCAACGCTCGTGCTCGGACTGCTGGCGATCACAAATAACCCGCTCTTCGACATACAGGACGCCGAAACCGCGTTGATCACCACGCTCGATACCGACGACGTGGCCCTGCGGCGGTCCGTCGCGCAGGTCCTGGGCTATCTCGGAACCACGCCCGCGCAGCAGGCAATCGCGAAAATCGCCCTGGACCCCGATGAGGCCGAGGACATGCGGGTCACGATGTTCACGGCGTTGGCCGAGGCCGCCAAACATCGCGGTAACCATCTGCCCGACGACCTTGTGCAAGAGCTTACCACCATCGCCGAGTCCGACGAGAACATGGTCATCCGGACCGTGGCGTCACAAACGCTTGGGGCCCTGAACCTGCCCGGAAACCCGGCGAGCGTCATCATTCGCAATCAATACGGCGGCTAGGAGGCACCATGCTGCGACTACTGGCAGCGACAGTCCTGTTCTTGGCGGTTCCGGGGTCGGCGGCTCAAGAGAGCGAACCCGCCGTCGGCGTCGGACCCGAGCCCTCCCCCACGCCCATCTCGTGGGAATTCGACTTCAAATACGTACCGCCCCGGCGGATCGAGGTGCAGCTCGCGGGCTCCGACAGGCCCGAGGTGTACTGGTACATGCTCTACACCGTAACCAACACCAGCCGGACCACGCAGCGCTTCTACCCGACCTTCGAGTTGGTCACCGAGGGTCTCCAGGTCATCCCGACCGACATGGGCATCAGCCCGATCGTTTTCGACGCCATTAGGGAACGGCACAAGATCACGCACAAGTATCTGGTCCACCCGACCAAAGCGATCGGCGATCTGCGGATGGGCGACGACTACGCCCGCGAATCGGTCGCGATCTGGCGAGCAAGCGATCTAAATGTAACTGAATTCAAGATTTACATTGCCGGGCTGAGCGGCGAGGCCTGCGTCATGCGAAACCCGGCGTACAACCCCGACGAGCCGGAAACCAAGGAAATCACCGCCGCCGACGGCCGCCGGCGCGAAGTCACCATCAACCCGAAATACTTCACGCTCCGCAAAACGCTCCAGCTAAGCTACACGCTGCCGGCCTCCGAACAAGCCCGCAAACAGATCGCCCCCCGCCTGGACGACGCCCGCTGGATCATGCGGTAGAACGGCATAGCGGTGATCTTCAGGATTGAATTGTTGTTACATATCGGCGGGCCTGGACATGGAGGGGTTGCGACGCGAGGAGCTGTCATTATGAAGCGTACGCTACGAGTGATGTTCTTGACCGTCGAGATCAATCTCCTCTTGTGGCTTGTGGTGGCCGGCGCAGCGCTGGCGCGTGGCCATGTTTCCGGCGAATCATGGTTGGATATCGCCGTGCCTGTGAACCGATTGCTCATCTTCATCGGCCTTGGGTTCTCGATGATTATCCAACATTGGGCATACTACGCCGTCTACAGAAAGGCTCGGGAACTTGAGGGTTGACCTCGTTGCGTCGGGGTGGCACGGTCTGGCCTCGCCCGAACCAGTCTGCGTCCGTGGAAAGCCCGTCCCGGCGAGGACAGGCCGTGGTTTGCAACAGGGGCGTAACGTCGCGGCCGAGTAGCCACGGCCTGTCGTCGCGGCGACGTTTTCCGCCTCTCACGAGCCAACCAACGCGACGACAGACCATGCCACCCCGGTCGCCATCAAATATGGTCAACACCGGCGAAGATGATTTCCGGATGCCGTGTTGCAATCATGGTCTCTAACAGTTTATAATCAAGAATTCGGGTCTCTGAAGGAACTTAGGGGCCGGCGTTTGATATTGATCGAAACGGAAGAGATATCGCCATGGCACATAAAAAGGGACAAGGTTCGTCGCGGAACGGACGCGACAGCAACCCGCAGTATCGCGGGATCAAACTCGGCGGCGGACAGACCGCCAAGGCTGGCTCGATCATCGTCCGCCAGTGCGGCACGCCCTTCAAACCCGGGCATAACGTCGGGCGTGGACGCGATGATACGCTATTCGCGTTGACCGGCGGCGTCGTGCAGTTCCGCGGGCGACTCGTCTCGATCATCCCCGATTCGAGCAGTAACTAACACAGCGAGATGAAAAAGAGGACTGGCTCCGAGCGCGGCGAGGTGCCCGTCCCCCTTTCTTAGAGTCCCTAACACAACCAGGGTGGCACTGGTTTTGATAGGCGCTCTTAGTCTCGAATGCTTGTCGCAATGAATCGCAGCAACCGCTCGCGGCGATTCCGCGGCGCGAAATAGTGAGTTTCGTAGCCGTCCGCGCGCATCCCCGCCGAGCGATAGCTCGCGATGGCGGCTAGGTTTTCCGGGAACACTACCAGTGAAACCAGCCGCGCGTCCTGGACGTGAAACGCGCGATACAACAGCATTTCCGTCAGTTGCCGACCCAACCCGCGTCCGCGTTGGCGAGGGTCTACGATCAGGTGTCCGAGCCAGTACTCCCGCCGCTTGCGGGGCAGCACGTTGAGTTCCCCGTACGCAAGCGGTTCGGGGTCGTCCCGGGTCACCAGCATGAACGGGCCGCGCCCCGGTCTCGCCCAGGCGCGTACCTTGTCGCCCGTCAGCGGCGGCGGCGTGCGCGGCGCCAGCCAGTGCGCTTCCTGCGATCCGCGTACCCACGACACCACGCGCTCCGCGTAACGGTCGTCAAACGCCGTCAATCGCAGCGCCTGTGTGCAGATTGGCTTGATAACGGGTTCCGCGGCCATCGCTTACGCCCATACTTGCCCTGAAAAGATACGCCGGCAGAATATGCTCCCAAGAAGCGGCCCGGATCGCCGTGCCGCGCTGATATAATCATAGCCTTTGTCAGCGACGGTGTCATAGGAAAGATCATCTCGTGCAGGCATTCCGCGGTTATCCCGTCATGGTCACGCGGCTCGACTTCGCGGGCCGGACGTTCGAGCTGCTCGGGCCGGCGAATTACGAGGAGCTCCTGGACTCGCCGGAAACAGCCCGACGCTTCAACCAGAACGAATACATGCCCTACTGGGCGCAAATCTGGCCGGCGGGTCTGCTGCTGGCGGAGGCCGTCGCCGAGTGGCCCCCAGTCGGTGAAGATTCGCCCCACGTCCTGGAGATCGGCTGCGGGCTCGGGTTGGTCAGCCTGATCATGAGCCACCTCGGCTGCCGCGTGCTCGCCTGCGATCAGGACGCCGACGCCCTGGCCTTCGTGGTCGAAAGCGCCCGGCGGAACGGCCTGCCCGTTCCGGAAACACGGCTGCTGGACTGGCAGAAGGACGACCTCGGCCTGACTTTCGACCGCATCGTGGCGTCCGACGTTCTATACGAAACGCGCCACCTGCGCCCCGTCGCCGAGTTCGTTCACGACCATCTCGAGCCCGACGGATTTGCACTGGTCGTCGATCCCAACCGCTTTACGGCGGATGAGTTTGACACCGTCGCCCGCCACTGCGGCCTCGCGGTGCGGGTCAGCAAGGTTGAAAACGCCAATCCCGCTGAAGACAAGCCGATCCGCGGTCGCGTATTTCATTTGCGGCGGAAAACGTAGTTTTCCCACTTCCGCTGTCATCCGTTCGCGGCCCTGCTCCGTTTACATGGACGGGGACCGTGATAATGTTCACTCAGATGGAGGACCGACCGATGTTCACATACCGCCCGCTCGCAACGTCCGGCCTGCTGCTCGCCGCCGTGTTGCTGCTGATCCCCGGCTGTCTGGAACGGAAGGAGACCATCCGCGTAGACCGCGACGGCTCGATCCGAATCCGGGTGGAGATCGAGGGTGACCCGGGCGACTTCGTCGGGGGGGACGCGTTGCCCAACAAGCACACCGGCTGGAAGACGCAGGACGAAATCGAGACCGACGACGACGGCAAGGAGAAGCAGCACCGCATTGCCACACGGAAGTTCGCCGCCGGCCAACCGCTGCCGGACTCCTACGCCGACCCGGACGGCCCGCAATACGGCATCGCCTTGATGTTTCCGACCGCGCTGGAAATCGAACGTCGCTCGGACGGCACCTACTACCACTTCAAGCGCGTGTACGAAGCTCGCGCGCAAGCACGCTATTCGATCCACCGTGAGCTGCTCAAGGACATCTTCAAAGAGCTGGAGGAGCTCACGGGCAAGGACCCGGCCGAACTCACTGACGAGGAGCGCACCCGGGTCGTCGAGATCCTGCGTTTGCTCGAGGCCTTCAAGCGGGCCGAGTACGTCATGGCCGGCGCCGAGGCGCTCGAGGACGAATGGCCGCAGCACTACGGCCTGCTCCTGCGCCAGGCGCTCATGGATCATTTCCAGCGCGCCGACACCGCCGAACTCGTAGAGTTGCTCGGCCAGCCCGATTCGCCGGAACGCGACGATTCGATCAACACCTTCGGCGACGAGCTGATCGCGGGGGCCCGCGACGTTCTGCGACGGGAGCTGGTGGAGCTCAGCGTGCCGCCTCACCAGATCGAGCTGTTTTTCGACGCCCACGACGAGGAGAAGGCCCGCCGGGCCATTACCGAGGACCTCGACGACGAGACCTGGGAAGTCCGGGTCGAAATGCCCGGCGAAATCGTGGCACACAACGGCACCGACCGGGACGAGACCGGCGTGATCTGGGGCTTCCCCGGCAAGGTCATGTACGATCGGGACCATGTGTTGATGGTCACCAGCCGCGTGATGCGCGGTGCCGGGCGGCAGCCTCGCCCGCGCGGCGAGCAGGAGGACACCGACTGATACGCATCACGATTAGAGTCTCTAACACAATTAGTGTAGTGATTCAGAAATGGAGCATATTACGAGAGCCCCCAAAGCAAGGGTGGCACCGGCGTCCCGCCGGTGACGACACGGGCGAGGCGCCCGTGCCACCCGATTTTGATAGGCGCTTTTAGAAGGTGCGCCGGCGACTCACGGCTGGGACAGCCGTGCCATCGTGAGACGTCGTCGCCGGACCGAGGATCCTATCTCGGTCCACCCATACGAGACTGGACAATGCCGACCGAAGTTGCAGCCCACTTCGAAGCCCACCGCGCCCGGGTCTACCGTTGGGCGTACGCGATGTGCGGTCGCCACGAAGATGCCCTCGACATCGTGCAGGAGGTTTTCCTGCGGATGCTGAGACGTCCGCCGGAATTGCCGAACATCGCGGCGGCGGTCGGTTGGCTACGACAGGTGACCGCGCGCGTCGTGATCGACCGCTGGCGAGCTGAGTCGAGCCGCGGTGCGGCACGACACGAATTCTCACCAGAGCGGTCGGCAGGAGAATCGGTCGAATCGCACGAACTGGTCGAGTGCCTTCGTGCAGCGATTGGAACGCTAAGCGAGCAGCAACGGCTCGTGCTGATGGCCAAAACGTACGACCGGATGACGTTTCAGCAGATTGCCCACGAGTTCGGCATCGCCGTCCCGACGGCGAAGACGCACTACCTGCGGGCGCTGTCCGCGGTCCGCGCGCGGCTCAAGATCGACCTGCCCGCCGGGAGATTGTCATGAACGACGAGAAGTTTCAGGAACTGTTGGCGGATTACCTCGCCGGTGAGCTCGACGAGCAGCAAGCGGCGGCGTTCCGGGCTGAGCTGGAGTCCAATGAGCAGCGCCGCCGGCTTGCCCACCAGCTCCAGGCCGCCGCCGCCGCGCTGGAAGCGAACGTGCTGTCGGACGAGGAAGCGCAACGCCGCGCCGAACCGCTGAGCTTGCAGGACATAGCGACGCGCGGCGTCGGCGGCGCGCCGGAGCACGCCTCGCGCCCGATCCCGTTCAGATACCACCGTCTCAGAGCCGTGTTGCGCTACGCGGCGGTGATCGTGTTGGCTTTCGGCGCGGGCTTCATGGCGCGCGGCTGGCGGTCGGATACGCGAGAACCGCCGCCGACGCCGGTCGTCAGCTCGCCGTCGATCAACGAGCGCTATGTCGCAGGTTACCAGCGGGTGGCCCAGGCCTTCCCGCAGTCATCCTCGTTTGCACGCTCGCTCCTGGTGTTGGCGGGCCGTTGATTCGCGGGCAGCGCCGGTGCTATGGTTGTTCCGTGACAGCGCGCTCGAACAGCCGAAGGATCTTCCCCTGCACGCCGTCAACGTCCTCGGCGACCGTTTCCAGGTGTCCGCTTTTGGGCACTAGCACGAACTCCTTCGGCTCGGCGGCGGCGGCGAATAATTCGCGCCCCAGTTCGGAAAAGCAGATTTCGTCTTCAGTTGACGCGATGACCAGTAGTGGCCTGGGCGCGATGCGTGTGACGTAGTTGATCGGATCGTAATCGTTCGACAGTCCCGCCGCCGCGATCAGATCGCAGGGCCACTTGAAAAACAGCATCTTTTGCAGATGCCGCGAGCCGATCCGCCGATAGCTGCTGAACGTCGAATCCAGCACGACCGCACGGATTTCCTCGCGCTCAGCCGCGACCACGGTCGCGACGGCCCCGCCGAGTGATTGCCCGAAAGCAAGGATGCGTTGCGGGTCCACGTCGCCGCGCGACAGGACGTAATCGAGCGCGGCATGTCCGTCGCGGATCGTTCCGGCGCGGGTAACCTTGCCCTCCGACTTGCCATAGCCGCGATAGTCAAAGACGAGTACGTTGTACCCTTCCCAAACCAGCCAGCACGAAAGCGAGAAATGCGCCGTCACGTTTCCGGCGTTCCCGTGGAAATGAATTACCGTGCCCTTGGCTTTGCCGGTTGCCGGGAAGAACCACCCCGACAGCTTCACACCGTCGGAAGTCTCGAATGTGACATCTTCATATTCCAGCGATAATTCTTCCGGCGTGTAGTAAATCGTCTTGGAAGGATAGTAGAACAGGCTGTCAAAACCCACGATGAACATCCCCATGATAAACAGCAGCACGCCGATCCGCACCAGCCACTTGATCTTTACAAATAGCCGAGTCTTCCGCCGCTTGGGAACGTTACCACGGTCCCGCTTGGTCCCGATCGGATTCTCGTCGGCGGCGTCTGGCATGTGCATAGTGTAACGTCTCGGGCCAACAAGCTGGATTAGTGTTCCACCCCCGGGGGCGTACGGTGTGACCATATTTGGTGACGACCGGGGTGGCACGGTCTGGCGTCGCGTTGGTTGGCTCGTGACAGGCGGAAAACGTCGCCGCGACGACAGGCCGTGGCTACTCGGCCGCGACGTTACGCCCCTGTTGCAAACCACGGCCTGTCCTCGCCGAGACGGGATTTCCACAAACGCGGACTGGTTCGGGCGAGGACAGACCGTGCCACCCCGAAACGTAGTGTCCGTCCCCCGTGGCGGACGTAGAATATGGGAATCTTTCGTCACCCGACGTACGGCCTGCGAGGCGCGGGCCGCTACATGACTTCCGCGGCGGAATGCCATCAATCAGATCGTCCCTCCGGGACGCTTACAAAGTGAGAAGTGTCGATGCCACCAAAAACGGAATGTACCCGATCTCTCGTGCAAACATGTCCTGCTCGGAACTACGCCGCTCTGCTTGCGGCCGCGGCGGTCTTGGCGATCGCCGGTTGCCATCGGACGACCTCGTCTCTGGAGCTTGCCGGGGGGTCGGCCCTGGCCGATCGGCCTCTCTATACCTTCACCGAGCGGGAACTTGACGGATACCTGTCCACGCTGCGCCGGGCTTATCCCGAACCGACCGCCCGCGTGATCGCGTTGGGTCGTCGGAACATCGGCCAACCTTACGAGATATTCCTACTCGGCGAGTTTCCCTTCGAGTTGCACGATCCCGATCCCATCTACTGCCTCGAGCGGAGCGACTGCCTGACGTTCTGCGAACACACCTACGCGATGGCCCTGGGCACGGATTGGTGGAGTTTCCTGCGAATCCTTCAACGGCTGCGATACCGCGACGGCGTGATCGGAATGCTCACCCGCAACCATTACACTCTGGCCGACTGGAATCACAACAACGACTTCCTGTTCACAGACATCACGGACATGCTCGGCGATCGACAGGCGGCCGTGCCACTCCGTCAGACCTGCCGACGGGCCCGCTTCTTCAGCCGTTTCGGCATCGGCCAAGACATCCCCGACGAGCCGATCCTCGATACATACATTCCCAAGGACAGGCTGCCGTCGGTGTTGGATGAGCTGCGCGACGCCGACTTCGTCAACATCATTCGCGGCGACGACGAGACGCAATGGTGCGGCCATACCGGTATGATCGCCATCGGCCCCGACGGCACGGCCAACTTCCTGCACTCGGCCAGACCGGCCGTGCGGGAGCAGCCGCTGCTAGGGTATGTGGAAAAAGATCGGCGTTGCCTGGGCGTCAAGATCCTGCGACCGCGAGCCGACGCCGAGAGAATCATGCGGCAAGTGCTGACCAGCTCGTCGCGGGCGACCGAAGTGAGCGAAGCCGCACTCCGCCGGGCTCTGGAGTGGCGCTGGGAGGCGGCCCCGGCCTCTGCCAAACCCATGGACTTGGATTGGCTGCGAGCGACACACGTGCAATCGTATCGCCTGAATTACGACACGCCGATCGACCCGGTGTTGCAAGCCGACCTCGAAGAAATCGACGCTCGGCTCGGCGAGCGTTTGGACATACCCGAGTCCGAGCGGGCTATCGGCGTGTTGGACCTGACCGACCTGCGCCTGGCCCTGATTCAGCCGGATCGGATGTTCTACGGGGCCAGCGTCCCCAAGATTTGCATCCTGGCAGCCTGGTTCGACAACCATCCGCGCGCGCCTGACGAACTGTCACCCGAGGTCGAGCTCGATCTAGGCCGGATGATCAAGCGTTCCGACAACGCCCTGGCGACCAAGTACGGACAACAAGTCGGACTCGAAAAGCTTCAGGAATTCGTGCAGTCCAAACGCTACCGCTTCTACGACGAGCAGCACGGCGGCGGGCTGTGGGCCGGCAAGTATTACGGCATCGATCAACCACGCATCGGCGATCCATTGCACGACTTCTCCCACGGAGCGACCGTGCGGCAATGCCTGCGTTTTTATCTCATGCTGGAGCAGGGTTGCCTGGTCAGCGCCCCAGCCTGCACAAAAATGCGCGAGATTTTCGCCTCGCCGCAATTGGAACACTTGAATACGAAGTTCGTCGCCGGACTTGATGGGCGTGAGCTGACGCTGATCCGCAAGAGCGGCACCTGGGAGGACTGGCACCTGGACACGGCCCGCATCGAGCACGGCGGCCGGGTTTATCTCTTGGCCGCGATGACACACCATCCACGAGGCGAGGAGTATCTGACAGACATTGCCCGAGAGGTTGACGAGCTACTCTGCGAGAGCCTTGACTAAGTTGGCGGCAGATACGGCTCCAACTGCTCGGCAAAGAGCGCGTAGCCGTCGTCGTTGAGGTGCAAACCGTCGGTGGTCAACTCGCCGCGCAGCAGGCCGGCTTCGTTTACAACCTCGCGGTGAAAGTCCATGTGCCGACAGCCGTGGCAGTCGGCGGTTCGTGCGATATGCGGGTTGAGTTGCCGGATTAGCGGGTTCAGTTCGGCGAATCGGCCGGTAGTGGGCAGCTCGTTCACGATCAGCACGGGCACGTCGGGCACACCCGCGCGAATCTTCGCAATCACCCGTGTATATGCGTCGATAATGGCGTTTAATGATGGCTCGCCGGTACGCCACAACTCGCCCAGGTCGTTGACGCCGTTGTTGAAGAGGATGAAAGCTGGTTGGCATTGAAAGACGGAAATATCCAGGCGGTGCAGAATGCCGCGGTTGCCGATGCCGAGCCGGTCGGAGGCGATGCCGCGATTAACGATTCGCCGACCGGGCAGGAAGCGGGTCGTGTCGAACCACTCCAAGTGTGATGAGCCGAGCAAGACGATCCCGCCGGGTTCGACGTTCTCCGTCTCAAAGGATCGCAGGCGGTCGTAGTAGTGTTGTTTAGCGTCCATTAGAGGTTGTTAAGTTCGCGTTTTTTATTGATAAACGTTCGCCAATCGCGATTCGGGGTAATAGTGTTTGCAAATATGCTTGAAGTCGATACCCGACAGGGTCATGCCTAGTGCGCCGATCTGGCACATTCCGACGCCGTGGCCCCAGCCGGCGCCGTGGAGCGTGACGGCGGTGAGTTGACCGTGGCAATCGCGTTTCACGTGAAACACGATTGCGCTGCTGTAGAGAAACTTGCGGTGCAGGACCTGGCGGATGCGGTACTCGCTGTCGAGTCGCGCGCGGACGATTTTGCCGCCGGCGTCTTCCCATTCGAGATCGACCGCGCGCGCGCGGCCGCTTACGCCGCGCGCTGTCACCCGCAGGTTGCGCAGGGTCGCCAGTTGGCGCGCTTCGGCGAGTTTTTGGCGCAATAGCATCTCCAGTTCGTCTCGTTGGTAATGCACGGTCCAGCGGAAATAATCGTCGGCTTCATCGACGCGGCCGAGGTAGCGTTCGATCGCGCTTGCCGGCACGACGTTGGGGCTGCAATAGATACGCGTGGTTCTCAGCCAATCGCCGTCGAGATATTCGTCGAGGTTTTTTTCGGTGATCGGGAAGAACCGCCGCTCGTCGGCGTCTGTCGGTGCGTCGATGATTGACGTAAGGCCGGGCTTGTCCATGCCCCAGACCGCTCGCGGCGTTTCGGAGATCCCGCCGCAACATTTCGCGTAGTTCGCATCGAGGACGTTGTCGGCGGGATCGAGCAGCACGAGGCCGCGCGTGGAGCGGACGGCGTCGATCGCCGTGTCGTTGAGGTCGGCGGTGCCTTGGTAGCGTTGGCAGCAATCGTCGTTGCAGCGGTCGAAAGGGTCGGCGTCGTGTTTGGATTCGGACATCGCCAGAAGCCAGGAACGCGCGACGATGCACTGCGCCTTGAGCAGATCGACCGGGCACGTGCCGCTCATCTCCGCGGTGATGACTCCGGCGAGGTAATCCTCGAGCGGCAGCACGTTGACCAGCACCACGCCGCGGTTGCCCGGCAGCAACTCGATTGTGCCGGTCAGGGTCTGGTCGATGATTTTTTGCCAATGGAAGCCGCGACCGGTGGGCACGTCATGGACCAGCACACCCTCGTTTGGCTTTGCGGTATCGAGTTGGTGAGTGGGCGCGGTGCGCGACAAACGCAGTGATTTGAGTGTTATTGCGGGGTTGTCGTCGATGCCGACCATCAGCGCGTTTTTAGCGTGGCGGATGTGCAGCGTTGTGTGTGGTTTCGTGACAAAGGGGGCCGGCACCTCGCTCGGCTCGGCGCCGGTCCCCTTTTTCACTGAGCCTTCGATAGTGTAGTGCTGATCAGGCAGGCGGAGATGAACGGCGTTCATCGCGTCCTGGTCGAGAATGATGCCTACGCGGAGCGAGGGTTCGATGCCGGCGTCGCGCGTCCACTCCCTGATATTCACGTTGCCGCGTGCTACGTTCATGGATCGCTCCGTTTTTCCGTGATGGTGAGGGCCGTCGCCTTGGCCCCGTGGATCGTACAGCGGGAGTGTGGAAACGGGCAATTGCCGCGCCATGTAGAGCAGCGCGTTCCTGCGCTGACGTTCCGGGCCTGGGACGGCCCGGATTGGGGGTTTCTCAGCCTGGAGTGCAAGGCCCTCGCTGGCGCTTCGGGTTCTGTTTGTTGCCGCCGATTCTGTCATACATCCCAGATTGGGGGGTTAAGTAAATTATTCTTGAAGCCGAGCCTATTAAGTGGTAGGCTATTTAAGAGAAGAAGGTGTGCATAGAGGTCGGGCGTCGGAGTTACCGTGCTGCGGAGTTGCTGGGCGGCGTCGGTTCGTGTTTCGGCGGCGTGTCGGCCACAACCGTGTGCCCGAGGACATGTGCCGCACCGCAGACAAGTCGATGCCCTGCATTGGCGCTACCAAGAGACGGGAGCGAGACGATGCGAAACAACCTACGATACTCCAAAGCCGCGTTTACTCTGATCGAGTTGTTGGTGGTGGTTGCGATCATCGCGATGTTGATCGCGATATTACTGCCCTCGCTCAGTCGCGCCCGCGAGCAAACCAAGTCGGTGATATGTCTGTCCAACTTGAGGACGCTGGGGCAGGGCGTGGTAACCTTCACCAGTGAAGAATCCGACCGTCTACCCGGGCCGGTTCATCCCGCGCTCTACCGCAACCAGGGGGTCAACGCGCTAATGGACAGCCCGTACGGAACGATGTCATATCAGACCGCCAAAGCTCAGCAGCGGCGTTTTCTGACATACAAGTTGAAGCGGATTTTTCATGACAGCGATAGCGAGGCGGGCAGCATCACCGACGACGTCTGTACGTGTCCGACACTGGAGTACGTGAATCCCGATGAGAACTTCGCCGAGTTTCACCGGATCACGGGCAGGACGGCATATCCGACGCACTACGTGGTCAACAACATCGAGCTAAATGGTAACGAGAGTCCCGACACCGACGGGTCGTCCGGTAGCCAGGGGGCGGTATTCAACCGACGAGTGACAAACCCACCGAACTATTTCGGATTCAGTCCCTGGCCGGGAGCGCCTGACGAAATACAAACCCTGGCGGCGCTATATAAGCCGCAGTCGCTAAGCAAGATTGAACGGCCATCCGAGGAGTGGATGATCGCCGACGCGTGGTATCGTATGCGCACGAACGCGGGCCGCGACGAGTTTCAGCAGGAGGGTCCCTATCAATGGGATTGGACCGGAGAAGCTCTGCCGCCCTTCGCTCCCCATTTCGGCCCGAAAGAATATGTCTTTGAGAACAGCGCGGAGCGCGATAGTCAAGCTTCGCGAATCCGCAGCGGGAAGAATGATGGCGAGACGAACACCGTCTTCTTCGACGGACACGCAGAACCGGTGCGGTCCAAGACCTTTACAGTCGGTGCATGGGAGTTGCTTTACGGTTATCCCGGCACGGTCAACCCGGCGAGAATAGTCCCGGGCGAGGGTGACGCTGTTTGGAGCGGGGTTTGGAAATAGGCCGACACGCAACGGCAAGCTGATCAACTGATATTGAGCACCCCGGCGCTTTGGCGACCGGGGTGTTTGTACGATTGCCGGGTGCGTGACAGTTGAGGCGGGCTTCGGGGGCGGATGTAGCGTCCACCCCCCGTGGCGGACGTCGAGAACCGGGAACCGTTCGTCGTTTTACGGCCGCCACGGGGGGCGGCCGCTACATTTCCAGGCCAACCCCCTCCCCGCCATTCAGCGCGTACGCGCGGCGGGGTAGACATCCACGATTTTCCCGGGGTTCAAAATATAATTTGGGTCCAGCGCCAGTTTGATGGATCGCATCATGTCCAGATGCGCCTCCGAACAAACGAGGGGCATGTGCTTCTTGCGTTTGCTCCCGATCCCGTGCTCGCCGCTGATGGTCCCGCCAAAACTTGAGGCGAGCTTGTATATGTCCACCAGAAGATCCTCGAGTGTCTCGTGCCATCGCTCGATCGTCCACTGGGGATTCATCACCGGCGTGGCGTGCAGGTTGCCGTCGCCGGCGTGACCGAAGCAGGGTATCCGGACGTCGTATTTCCTCGAGAGCTCCTCCAGACCTGCCACCATCTCGGGTATCTTGCTGATCGGCACGACGATGTCTTCCACGCTCAGATGCGGACTGTCCACCCTGAAGGCGTCGGGGATACTCCGCCGGACTTTCCAGAACCGCTCGCTTTTCGTGGGATTGTCCGCGACCAACACGTCGATGGCGCCCGAATTCAGACAGAGCTCACCAATCACTTCGTATTCGTGTTCCACCCGTGCCGCATCCGGGCCGTCAACCGTGATGAGCAGCATCGCGCCCGCCGCCTGGTAGGGGATCGTCTCGTTCAGATAGTCGCAGGTCACCTGCACGGCCGTCCGATCCATAAACTCGATCGCCGTCGGGATGATGCCGCTGGACGTCACGATGCTCGGGACGATATCGATGGCTTCCCGCGTCGTTTTGAACAGCACCAGCAGGTCGACCACGACCTTGGGCAGGGGCATGAGCCTGAGCGTGATCTTCGTGAAAACTCCCAGTGTCCCCTCGGAACCGATCATTAGTTGAATCAGGTTGTAGCCGGTGACATCCTTGACCCGTTTACCGCCGAGTTCGACGATCTCTCCCTTCGGCGTCACCACTTCCAGACCCGTGACGTATCGTCCCGTCACGCCATACTTGATCGCCTTTCCGCCGCCCGCGTTCTCCGCCACGTTGCCGCCGATGTGGCAGGTTTCGGTGCTCATCGGATAACCGGCGTAGAAGAGCCCGTCCTCTCGGATCAGTGTATTAATATCGTTGGTAACGATCCCCGGCTCGACCGTGATCATCATGTTTTCTTTGTCGTACTCGATCACCTTGTCCATCCGATCGCAGAGAAGAACGATGCCCCCCATCACGGGCACGGCTCCACACGATAAGCCGCTGCCGGCGCCGCGCGGCGTCACCGGAATCCGCTCGCGATTGGCAAGCTTGATGATCTCCGCAATCTCCCCCGCGCCGCCGGGTCTTACCAGGGCCTCCGGCATGTGGGCATACTGAGGATCGGCGACCTCATCGTGCGAATAGGGTTCGAGTTTCTCCGGATCGCCGTAGACGACATACTTCTCGCCGACAATCCCGCTGAGTTCCTCGACAATGGCAGGCGTGACCGGGTTATAACTGAATTGGCTGGTCATTTCGCGGTCCTTTACAGTCAGAAACCGGAACTTGGCGCGTTCGGAAAAACCTGCGTGGGCGATCGCGCCTCGCGCCTCTTCAAAGAAGCCATGCGTGACAATCTTTCCATCCTTCGCGTTGGCTATCAGTCCGCCGCAAAAATCTTGTAGCGGCCGGCGCCTCGCCGGCCGGCCGTCCAACGCAGCGTTTCCGGCCTATTACGGCCGGCGAGGCGCCGGCCGCTACAGTCTGTAGCCGGTGCCGACTTTTGCGGCGGACTGCTATTGTGAATCGACATCCTCGGCAGCCACGAGATCATCGTAGGTTTCGCGTCGCCGGATCAGTCGCGCCGCTTGTCCGCTTACGAGGGCTTCGGCGGCGCGCGGCCGCGAGTTGTACTGGCTCGCCATTGCCATCGCGTACGCCCCGGCGCTGAACACCGCCAACAAATCGCCGCGCTTCATCGGCGGCAGATCACGCTGTTGTGCCAGGAAATCGCCGCTCTCACACACCGGTCCTACAACATCGCAGCAGGACAAACCGTCGAAGGGCTGGTCGGCGTCGCGCGATTGCGGCACGAACTCGCCCGTCGCCACGGGCCATACAAAGTGATATGCTCCATATAACGCTGGCCGCAGCAGCTCGGTCATCGACGCGTCCACGATTACGAATCGGCGACCGCCCGACTGCTTCAAGTGCAACACGCGCGTCAGGATGATCCCGGCATTCGCCGCTATCAACCGCCCCGGCTCCAGAATGATTCGCAACCCTTGCTCGCGAAGCGATGGCACAATCACGCTCGCGTATTCCGTTGACATGGGCGTTTCATTGTGTTGGTAGTGTGCGCCGTAGCCGCCGCCGATGTCGAACGTGTCGATGGCGAATCCTTCGCCTCGCAATCGATTCAGCAAGTGCAGCCCGCGTTCGAGACTGCGCGCATAGGCGCCCACTTCGCACACCGGCGAGCCGATGTGAATATGGATGCCACGCAAGCGGACCGATTCGGCGCGGGCATGGCGCCGGAACACCTCGACGGCCCGCTCCAGGTCCACCCCGAACTTCGTCTCTTTCTTCCCCGTAGTCGTGTATTTATGCGTGTGAGGATCAACGTCCGGGTTCACGCGCAGCGCGGCGTTTGCAACGATGCCGCACTCCCGGGCCAGGTCGATCATTTGTTCCAATTCGGACTCCGACTCGATATTGAACAGCCCGACGTTCGCATCGAACGCTTCGCGGATTTCTCGCTCCGTCTTTCCCACGCCGGCGAAAACGATCTTGTCCGGATCCGCCCCCGCCCGCAACGCCCGAAACAGCTCGCCCCCGCTGACCACGTCGAACCCGCTGCCAAGCTCGCGCAGCAGCCGGCAGATATGCGTGTTCGGACAGCACTTGATCGAATAGCAGATGAGCGGGTCAAGCTCGGCGAACGCCTCGCGCAGCCGCGCGAAATGGCCCGCGAAAGTCTGCCGGGAGTAGACATACAGGGGCGTACCGAACTTCGCCGCGAGTTCCGCCGCCGCCACGTCTTCACACCACAGCGTACCGTCACGATATGTAAAATGATCCATGTCGGCATCCAAGCTGAATTCTCAGACTTAATGACTGTATCATGCACGCTGCCAACCACACCGGCAAATGATGGAAGCGAACCAGCGGGGCGAGCTACCTCGTACACAAACAGGTGTCCACATGACTATTGCAATCGGGAATCTGAGAAAGACGCCACTCGCACTGATCGTATCGCTATGGTTGACAACGCCGGTGGTCGCCCAGCCGAACGCGGACACCGAGCCGCCACGGACGGTCGAACTCGCCGCCGCTCAAGCGCGGCAATGGCTGAGCCAACCCGC
This sequence comes from Phycisphaerae bacterium, assembly GCA_030612705.1. Lineage (GTDB taxonomy): Bacteria > Planctomycetota > Phycisphaerae > UBA1845 > Fen-1342 > JALSRY01. The sequence goes on from JAUWNI010000022.1 coordinate 36,219, forward strand.
GCGGGAGGAGCGGATCGAGGCGTTTTCGCCGGCGGCGGACATCCGCTACCGCGTGTACGACACGCCCAAACCGCTACGAATGTGGATCGCCCGGATTGACCTGACCGTCCCCGGCGTACGCTTCGCAGTGACGGAACCGGCCAAGTTCACCGGCGACGATGCTCGTTACGAGACGCGCTGCGCCAACACGCTCGAATTCGCGACGCAGCGCGGCGTCCAACTCGCGATCAACACCAGCGCGTTCGACCCGTTTCGCCCGCGCGTGGGAATGCCCATGGACGTCATCGGATTGGCGGCGATCCACGGTCGGTGCTATTCAAAACCGGACAAACGCTTCGGAGCGCTATACGTCTCCCGCACCGGCCGCGTCGCGCTCAAAGGACCGCCGCTGCCCGCGGACAACCTATGGCACGTGATCCCCGGCTTCCGCCTGCTGCTCGACGACGGCCGCATAATCGTCCCGCAAAAGGTCGCCAACACCAGCTTCGGCGGCGTCAACCCGCGGACGGCACTCGGCGTCGATAAGGACGGCCGTACGCTTTGGATCGTCGTCGTCGACGGTCGACAGCCCGGCGTCAGTGCCGGTATCACGCTCGTCGAGCTCGCCTGCCTGTTCCAATCCCTCAACGCCTGGGACGCGTTAAATCTTGACGGTGGTGGCTCGTCGGCTTTCGTGCTCGAAAACGCCGAGGGCGGCTACGACGTCGTCAACACCCCCGTCGGTCGTGTCATGCCGAACACCCTCCGCCAAGTCGCCAACAACCTGGGCCTGTACCTCCCCGGCAAGGGCACCAACTCCAAGACCAACCGGCCGACCACCTTGCGCGAGGAGGTCATCCGCATTGCCTCGTCACGACGCGGCGGAGGATACATTCTCGCCGCCGGCGGCGTTTCGCGGGACATCATCTACGACGGCCAAACCATACTTCACGCCAACCCCGAGGGAACATACTGTTGCGGCGCCACCCTCGAAGCATTCCTCGACGCCTACTGCCGACATAAACACGGCCTCGACGCACCGCCCGCGCGGGGGCGATGGTTCAAGGATTGGCCAAAGGATAAGTTCATCGCCCTGCAACAGGGCTGGTACGGAACAGAAGAGTCACCAACCAACCCACTGCTACCAGAGCAGGTCCGTCCCACCATCCGCGAAAAACAGGTCTTCCACATTCTGCAATGGACCGGGCTGGCAAAACCCGTGGACGACTATCGCCTGCTGCGCCGTGGCGACTTCGTGCAGATCTGGCGAAAATCGGGCACCGGCCACTCGGTCATCTTCTGGGGCCGCGATCGCGACGAAGACGGGCGGGAAAGACTCTGGTACTGGTCGAGCCAGCCGAAACCACGCTACGCCTACCCGCAAACACCAGGCGGCAAACCGACCAAAACACCCGGCTATGGAATCAACTGGGAATACATCGGCGACGAAATCGACCCGGCCAGAATCTACGGCGTAAGCCTGATCGACTAACGGTCCGCCGTAAAAGTCACTACGAGGTGGGAATGACGTAGCGGCCGGCGCCTCGCCGGCCGTAATAGGCCGGAAACGCCGCTTTGGGCGTACGGCCTGCGAGGCGCAGGCCGCTACATGACTTTATCGGCGGACTGCGATGCGCCGCCGCGGAGGGTGCCCCATCCCGTTCGCCTGCCCTCCGGGCCGGCGAAACGGGATGGGGCAACCTCGCGAAACGGGATGGGACACCCTCGCGAAACGGGATGGGGTGCCCCCATCGTCTTGGTCGAGCCTTTGCATTTCGCGGTTGGCCAAGTAGACTCGGTCTTGTCACCTCCAGGCGTCACAGGAGGGTGAAAGTGAAACTTGGACTCGCCACGTTGTCGGCCATGCTGCTGGTGGGCCTCGCGGCACAAGCCGTGGGACCGCCCGTCGAGACAACCGTGAACACTGCCATCGAGAACTTCCGGCCGCTCTGGTCGCCGCCAACGGGTGAGCTGCGGAACTGGATCATCGGCATCGACCCCGCGGGCGGGGGCCGTTCGCTCCCACGCCAACGGCTCCGCGACGATCTCAGCTTGATCACCGCCGCCCATCTCTACTACTTCGTGCTGAAAGCCGGGGGCTCGCCCGTGCTCACCCGCTCCGATGACGCACTCGCGGCCGACCCGCGCGGATCGGCTTGGGAACGAAGAATCGACGCTATTACCCAAGCCAAGTGCAACCTGTGCATCTCGATCCTCTACGACAACACCGGGGGTCAGATCACTGTCCCCGGCAAGACAGCTCCTCGCTCGAACGATGTCCTGCTGGGCAACGCGCTGAGAGCCGCGCTCGGCGCCGAGCCCGCGAAGCCGGTCGACCGGTCGCCCAACGGCGGCGGCTTTATCGAGGCGCTGCGTCAAGCGGACGTGTCGGAGGCCGTTGCCCTCCGCGAAGTCTGTTTCGGCTATTCGCCCGCGGATTCAACGATCGGACCGGCCTTGCGAAAGACTTGTTTTGACAACGCCCGGCAGTTGTACACGGGCATCAGCCGATTTTGCGCCGACAGCGCCAATCGCCCCGGCTCATCGGCCAAACCGCCGCCGACGGATTACCCCACCTCGGCAACCAGCGAGCAGGCCGAGCAGTTGGGACGTTCGATTTGGCCGCGGGGCCCTCTGCCCGAGGAGCAGGTCGATTGGTTCTGCCACAGATTTGCCCAGGCGTCCGTCACCAATCACAGCCTGGTACACTTTGACGTGTCGGCTGAACACGATCAAAACGCCGTGATCCTCCGCGGCCGAACCAACGTCCCACAAGTGATCAGCGGCTTGGAACAGACTCTTCAAAGCGTCGGCGTCGATCACATCCGCAACGAAATGCAAACGCTGCCAAACCGCCAGAACCTCGGCGAGCGCTCCTTCGGCGTCTGCCGAGTGCCGATGGCCCTGACCTACGATCGGCCAAGCACCGGCGGCAAGCTGCAAACGCAATTGCTCTTCGGCGAACCGCTGTTCCTGCTGGACCTGACCGACGATCAATACCTACTCCACGCCGGCGACGGCTACTGGGGCTGGGTCCCGCGCGAGGCCGTCCAACCCATGACACCCGAGCAGTTCGACGAGTACACGCGCCATCCGCGAGGCGTCGCGCTTCAGGATATCGAAGAAGATCGAATCAGGATTCCACGCGGCGCGGGCGTACGCGTCATGCGAGCCGGCGAGAATGAGCGGGTCATACTGCTTCCGGACGGCTCGACGCTGGGCGTGTCCGCGGCGGCGGTGACGATACACGACCCCGAAAACTCTCAAGCGGCTGCACGAATCCACGCCGCCCTGGACCTGCTATACGTGCCGTACGTCTTCGGCGGTTGTTCCCCGCTCGGAATGGACTGTAGCGGACTGGTTACCAACGTATCAGCCCGCGCCGGCCGAAAACCCGCTCGGGACGCCTGGCAGCAAGCCCTCGCCGGTCGGCTGGTGGCTACCCGTTGGCACCGCGCCGGCATCCGGCCCGGCGATCAACTGTTTTTCATCAACGAGTTCGGCAGGATCTACCACACCGGCCTGGCACTCGACGCCGTCCATTTCGTTCACGCCGCCCCGCCATGCGTGCAAATCGGCAGCCTCGACCCGCACGATCGACTTTACAACGCGGAGTTGAACCGTGCCTTTTTCATGGCCAAAAGGCCATAACAGTCCGCGGCAAAAGTCATGTAGCGACCGACCCCCGAGTCGGCCGATCCCGTGAGCGGCTGTTTTCCCGTACTCTACGGCCGACACGGGGGTCGGCCGCTACAGTCCATGGGCGCCGCCGACTTTGGCGTCGGACTGCTGATCGTTATCGGCTGTCTACGGCGCTTGGCCAGCATTCACCGGGATATTCGCTCAACAATAATGTCAAATCCATTAAGTCGACGCAACCACTCGCGTCAAAATCAGCGCGCGCTTCATAATCCGGATCCTCCGCACAGGTGTCATAGGCTGTAAGGAGTATTATTAGGTCATTATAATCTAGGACGCCATTACAGTTTATATCGGGGCAGCAGACTTCGCCTGCTCCATAGTAACTCACAATCGCTGCCGTATTATCATACCAATTGTAATAGCCCGGATAGATACACACTTGTTCGAATTCGTGGCAAGTGATGGCATGACACAACGCACCGTTAATCTGGTTGTCATGCCAATAGTCGCCAACGTTATAGAACCACATTATGGGCAGTGTTGGTTGGTTACCAGTAATATCCATAAGCTTTTCATGGGCGTCCAATAGCAATTGATCATTCAGCAGGTGCGGGGCACATAACAGGTGGGCAAAGAAGTGGACTCTATCGCCAAGCACGTTGACGGCCGCTTCGCACAGATCTGCCGCGCGATCTTGTGCCTCTGGGTCATAACCAGGAACTGACGGCCACCACCAATACTGGATATTGGCCGGCAATTCGCACAGCGATGATTCCAGTTGCTCTAAGTCCACTCCATAGTCGCAGTTACACCATCCCTCGGGTCCACAGTATCCATCTCTGGAATAACAGCAAGAAGCATGCTCATTCTCGAGCACACACACATCACTGTTGGCATAGGTACATATGTCAAGCACCTCGTCCGCCACGCTCTCCCAGAAACTCAGCTCATCGAAATGGCAGCCGTCGGAGTAGATACTGCTTGTCTTAATTCCCGGAATGACCATGATGTTCACGCCACGATCAGCCAACACTGTATTCAGGGTTTGGTAGAGCACCGCGCATCCAGCCCTGGTCGTTACCATCACCTTATCAGTCATTGTTGCCCATATCTCAAGCCCATCGACAATCTCAATAAGATCCTCGGCGTCCGGGTCCGCCGGGTCCGAGGGGTAATTAAATTCGACCCAGGGTATTATCTCCATATCCCCGGCAGTGGCGTATTGAGCCAGTGAGCCAGGCGATATGAGCGCTACAAACATTGCAAGACCGCATCCAGTGATTATGCCTCTCCCAAAACAAGTGCCAACCATGTCCATCGCTCCTTTAGCCCCGGAATATGCGCGGACCGCTGGTCCTGCGCATAGGATAAGATATTACCGCCCGGCATACTCAGCAGATGTATACCGGCACTGATCTCGTGACAGGGAGCCCTTCCAGCACGGCATCCTATACGATCTCGACGCGTTCACCAGCGACATCGGACAAAAAATGGTTATCGAGTAGCCTCGGGTGGTTTCCCACCCGAGGCTACCCGATAACCTAACAGTCCGCCGCAAAAGTCTGCATCGGCCACAGACTGTAGCGGCCAACCCCCGTGGGCGCCAGACATCCTGACCTGCTCGTTGTCGTTTCTGACCATTCGGAAGCTGAGAGGGGCATGGACTCGCTAGGCAAACACGGTAGAATACGGTTCCGCAGGCAAGCCGGCACGCGTTTGGCCCGACAGAGTTGTCACATTCTATGACGGCTTCCGGGGAGCTGGTTGGCCAAGAAACGCCTGCAAATACAGGGTCATTCGTTCGTAGGTCAGGATGTCTGGGGCGCTGGTAAGACAGAGTCGTCGGGACCATTTGGTTCCGGACGTGGACCTGCGCCGCGCACGAAAGGAGAAGCCGATATGCTTACTATTACAGAAGCAGCCAGCGCGCGCCTCGCGCAGTTGTTGGACGATCAGGGCCTGCCCGAGGACGTTGCCGTTCGTTTCGTATTCGAAGGGCAAGGGACCGCTTTGAAGCAGGACAGCGAGCGCCCGGGTAACACAACTTTCCAGCATGGCGACCTAACCGTCCTGTTGTTGGATGCCCAGGTGTCGGAGTTGCTCACCGAAGACACGCTCGATGTCGAGGGTGCGAAGCTTACGCTGGAGCACCCGCAGGAAGGCGAGTAGCGTCGGCGATGATGCCCGACGAGAAAGAGCGACTACTCGCGCTGCTTGAGCACGAGCGCAAATGGTGCCAGGACGCCGAAGCGCACGATGCCAACGGTGATCCGGTGCGCTACGACGACGAAGCTGCCGTGGCCTGGGACATCACCGGCGCGCTGTGCCGACTCTTCGGTTGGCAGCGGGCCTGCGTGCTCTTCGGACAGCTCGACCGGCACCTTCACGGCAAACGGATCTCGCTTGGCTGGCCGAGACGCAACACGGAATTAGACGCGATGGCGGCGCTCCAAGAATTCAACGATCGGGCCGATACGACGTTTCCGCTGCTGCGTGAGCGCCTTGAGCAGATACCGGTGTGGCAAGGAAACAGCCGCAGGAACGGCGCGGTGCGAGAAAACTGACATACGAGGTCAAGCGATCGCAATCTGCCGCCGATTCGTAGCGCCTTGCGCGTGGCGCTGCGTCGGGAAGAAGCCGCGACCGACTGACCCATAACGGAGGCCCGATGGCAAGAAAGCGGCCATCCACTCACAAACGCGAACGTTAACACCAGAAACGACAACGCGAACTCAAGAAGGCAGCGAAAGCGGCACAGAAGCGAGAACGGCGATTCAGTCGCGACGACTCCGCCCCCCCGCGATGGCTGACGACGAGCCTGGCGTATCGTAACGGTCGTGCGTAATGCCCGTAGTCCGTCGCGATTCCACAAACCGATAGTTGCGGATACCGGCGCACGAAGACTTCCAGCCCGTTGCCTTGAGTACGATTCGTTCATCGTCCGTTAGCTGGGGCGCGTCGGGCAACGCGAGCCGGTTCGGATCATCGGGCCGAACGTGTACCGTGATTCCCATGTCACGGCCGCAAAAGATACTGTGTTCGACCAGCACGACTCCCAGTGGTAGCTTCCGGAGTTTCAGAATCCCCATAGGCTGACCGTTTGGGCGCCGATCGAAACACGGATGCGAGGTAGGCAAGCCTAACGATCGGACGTCCGCCAATTGAACCAACGTGAAGTAATCACGAGATCCACTGTCCCAATAACTGTTAACGCGCATCGGCCCCGCAAACACTCGGATACGCGCTTTCGTGCCCGTGTAATCCGGGAATGCGGCCCGCGCGATAGGCCGTATTCCTTCGTTCCGCGCTGATAGGTGGTAACTTTGCATGCCGGGTACTCCCGGCTACGGGTATGGTTGGCGATCGGTAGCTACAACTATACAGCCTCTCATAAATAACAGGACATACTCGCCCCGATGTGGTATACTATGGCAGACCAGGCAAGGAGGTCTGCTATGCGTCCACGTACACTGAGACTGCATCCGATGACGGCGAAGAAGTTGCTGCGACTCAGGG
>JAUWNI010000099.1 GCA_030612705.1 Phycisphaerae bacterium
GCTGCTCCCTGCAAGACAAGCCGTGACAGAGCACTAGGCCTCTGTCAGTGTTGCTTTGTGGGGCTCAACCTGAGGAGCCGTGGACTTCAGTCCGCCCGGCGCCGCGTGGAGTAGAATTTACCCTTCCCGAAGGACCGGGCGGACTGAAGTCCGCGGCTCTTCGAGACGTCGGGTGGCGGAAGATTTCCACATTCGACGTCCGACAGAGGCGTCGGACGCTACGTTTGGCGGCTTACACGGCGCCTGCCAAAACTATCATGTATCATGCACCCCAGGCAATCCCCCACGACTTGACGCTGTTCAAGGACCGCGTCCGCGTTTAATCTACACACCAAGACGCCGGCTCGTTCGTAGTGCTCGAACGCGGCTTGAGCACGACTTGTCGATGGTCTGGATTCGTGTTGAACAAAACAAGGACGAGGAGGTCCGGCGTGGCGCGGTCGCCGGTGCAAAAGAAGCTGCAACTGTTTCGTGCCTGGGCCCTGCGCAACCCCGTTTGGTGCTCGTGGCAGGTTAACTACCGCTGCAATTTCCGTTGCGGCTTTTGCCACTATTGGCACGACCCGATGGGCGACCAGCCCGAAACGACGCCCGAGCAATTCCTGGCCGGTGCTGAAAAGCTCTCCGAATTGGGAACCATTCTGGTTTCGCTCGCCGGCGGTGAGCCGCTCATCCGTCCCGACATCGTCGACATCGCCCGCGCCGTCGGACAATACCACTTTACATTCATCACCACCAACGGCTGGTTCGTTACGAAGGAGTTGGCCGAGGAGTTGTTCGGCGTCGGAATGTGGGGTGTTTCGATCAGCATCGATTACGCCGACCGGCAGCGCCACGACGCCAAACGCGGCATGACGGGTGCGTTCGAGCGCGCTCTGGCCGCGATCGATCACTTCAGCCATGCCCGTCGCTACAAATGGCAGCGCGTCAACTGGATGAGCGTCCTGCTGGAGGACAACATCGACCAGATCGAGCCGATGATCGAGATGGCCGCCGAGCGTGGGGCCTACTTCATGATCCAGCCCTACTGCGTTCGCAAGACCGGCAGCCAACACTTTCTCTATAAAGGAAAAACCGTCGGCGAATACCTGCTTCACCTTCGCCGCAAGCACGCCAACTTTCTGTCCAATCCGTATTTCCTGGCGCGTTTCGACCAGGCCCTCAACGGGGGTGTGCCCGGCTGCAAGGCCGGCCGGGGGTTCTTCAACATCGACTCCACCGGCGACATCGCCGTCTGTGTCGAGGAACGCGCCCGGCCCGTCGCCAATCTCTTTCGGCATTCCGCCCGTGAGATCGTTCGACGACTCCACGCCGACGACACCCCGGTCCACTGCACCGCCTGCTGGTACAACTGCCGTGGCGAAATTGAAAGCCTCTACAACCCCTGGGGGCTGATCAAGAGTCTACCGACCTACCTATTCGACCGCGGCCGCCCACCAATCGATGTGACCGTCCCCGCCGCTGAAGCGACGGGTACAGCGTAAACTCTGTCGGAGGGTGCCCCATCCCGTTCCGAGTGCCTGGCTGGCAGGCACTCGGTCGGGGTGGGGGACCGATTCGAGGGAGCAAGGTCGGTGCAGGTTCGAATCAGTCCCCCACCCCGTTCGCCTGCCCTTCGGGCTGGCGAAACGGGATGGGGCACCCCCGCAGGCACTCGGTCGGGGTGGGGGACCGATTCGAGAGAGCAAGGTCGGTGCAGGTTCGAATCAGTCCCCCACCCCGTTCGCCTGCCCTCCGGGCTGGCGAAACGGGATGGGGCACCCCCTGGCGAAACGGGATGGGGCACCCCCGCTTTTTCAAGCAGCTAACGCGAAGGATGAATTGTTACAGCAGCGCGGTGCTGAAGTATCGCTCGGCTCGGTCGGGCAGGACCGTGGCGATGTTGCCTTCGATCTTCTTCGCCAGTTGTCGGGCGGCCCAGACATTGGCGCCGGATGAGATGCCGACTAGCAGTCCCTTCTCGCCGCTCAGTTGCCGCGTCGTCTCGATCGCATCCTCGTCGGTGACCTCGATCACGTCGTCGACGAGCGAGACATCGAGCACCCCCGGAATGAACCCGTCGCCGATTCCCTGTATCTGGTGCAGCCCGGGCTCGTGCCCCAGCAGGGCGGAGACGTTCTTCGGCTCGACCGCGATGATCTTCGCGTCGGGCTTGCGTTCTCTGAGAAACGTGCCGACCCCCTGGAGCGTCCCGCCGCTGCCGACACCCGCGACGAAGCAGGCGATGTCGCCCCGCAACTGTCGCCAAAGCTCGTAGGCGGTCTCCAGGTAATGCACCCGCGGGTTGTGCGGGTTCTCGAACTGTTGCGGCATGAAGGCGCGCGGGTCTTCGTCGACGATTTGCTGAGCGCGTGCGACGGCGCCGGGGAGACTTTCCTCATCGGGCGTCAGGATCAGCTCGGCGCCCAGGGCGAGGATCAGCTTCTTGCGCTCCACGCTCATCCCCTCGGGCATGACGATCTTCACGCGGTAGCCCTTTTGCCGACCGACCAGGGCTAGACCGATCCCCGTGTTCCCCGAGGTGGGTTCGACGATCACGGAATCCGGCTTGAGCTTGCCTTCCCGCTCGGCCCCTTCGATCATCGCCAGCGCCACGCGGTCCTTGACGCTGCCGCCTGGATTAAGGAACTCCGCCTTGCCAAAAACCCGCTCGCCGTTGAGCTTTAGCAGTGGCGTGTTTCCGATCAGGTCGAGAATGTTGTCGGTTAACATACTGTTATCCTCCGGGTAGTGCCGGCCGCGCTGCCTGCCAGCGCTATGTCTTAAAGACAACCCCGGCGCTACGAAACGGCCGGCCCAGCAGTCCGTATTCTCGCGATGACTTCGAGTGAGCGTGTTAACCGTGACATGCGCGGCGTACTTTCCCCGTCCGCCGATATGCACGCTAACGACTTGATTTTTACACGGTAGTTGGCCGTGGTCAAGCAGTCGTGCCCGGATTCGCCGCCGTTTTAGAAACGTCTTCGGCTCGTAGCCGTACGGGACTGCTTTTTTCGGACCGCGACGATTTTTCACGGCCGGCGCAGTGCGGCCGACGTCTCGAGGGGAAATGGCGAGGCTCACCCTCGGCCGCCGGGTGCGTGACCGTCAGGGCGGGCCGGAAGCCGGTTTGGGGAAACGGGGAACCATCGATGAGGGGGGAGGATGAGGAGGCCGCATAGCCCCGCGGGGGCGGCAGTTAATAGCCGGGGGCGTCAGCCCCCGGAACGTATGCGCACGACAAACGCAGCCCCGGAGGGGCGACAGAAAGGCTCGATCGCCACGGATTTCTGTCGCCCCTCCGGGGCTTATCCCCTCGCGCCAACGCTTCCGGGGGCTTACGCCTCCGGCTAGTGACTTTCGCCCTTTCAGGGCTGCGACTAGGGTATTCCGAAACGGGGTTCGGCTGGTTGGAGCTATCGTTTCTCAATATGTTGGCGCCGGCCAACTCGGAAATTTAACGCCGCCTCGTTATCCGATGCGCCTGCATTTACGCCGGCGAATTTCAACCCGCCGATCCTGTCATGCTCCCTCGTCCGCCCTTGTTTTCCTAGGCGCTCTTATGAAGCCCATTCATGGATTATAATGTGTTCTCACCTGCAAACGCTTTCCTAACGGTACTTGGCTATGTAACCTAAATGGTTTATGTGGCGGGCCGGTTTTCCGGGGAATAGGGAGTCATTATTACATGACCGATCAAACCGACGCGCAAAAAACAGCAACCAGTCGAGCGCGCGGTTGGCGTGGACGAGTAATCCCTGTCGTGGTTGTGACGGCGGCGGTGATCCTGGTCTGTGTCATTGCTCTCATGCCAAAGAAAGCCGAGACACTGCCGGACAACGGGATACCTCCGGTCAACGTCGTCGTCCGGACGGTCCACCCCATTCCTGAATTCGCTGATACTTTTACCCTTTCGGCGATCGTTGAACCTGATCGCATCGTGCACGTGGCGGCCGAGGTCGCCGGCCGGGTCGAGCGATTCGGACTGCGCCGACAACCGGTAAGCTGGCGCGGCCACGACATCCCCGCCGGCAAAACCATCGAGGAAGGCGAACCGATCGCGCGGAACGATCCGATCGTCTATCTCAATACGGATTTGCTCAAAGCCCGCTTCGATCGTGCCCAGGCCCAATTCGAATACGACCAGACCGAGTGCCGACGTATTACCGACCTCTATGAGCGCGGCGTCACGTCCAAAACCGAGTTCGACGATGCCCGCACCAAGCGGGACGTCAGCAAAGCGATCCTCGACGAGGCCGCCCGCAGCCTCGAACGCGCCGAGATCGTCGCGCCGATCGGCGGTATCCTGAATCGCTTGCCCATCGAGATTGGCGAGTATGCCTCACCCGGCCAACAGGTGGCCGAGATTGTCAACATCGACCGCGTGAAAATCATTGTCGAGATTCCCGAACGCGATGTGCACTACCTGAGCGTCGGCGACACGGCCGAAATATTTGTCCACACACTCCAGGAAACACAGTTCACGGGCGAAATCTCATATATCAGCGAGTTGGCCGACACCGCCACGCGCACGAGCAGATTAGAAATCACCGTCGATAACCGCGATCACATGCTGCGCAGCGGCCAGATCGTTCGTGCCCGTCTGACCCGCCGCGTGCTCAACGACGTCATCATGATCCCGCTCGGCAGCGTGATCCCGCTCGAGCGGGGCCGCGTAGTCTATGTCGTCAACGACGAACACGCCGAGCGCCGCGAGGTCGAGTTGGGTCTGATCGAGGGTCGCAGCGTTCGAATCCTCAGCGGCCTCGAGCCGGGCGACCGCCTGATCGTCGCCGGTCACCGCTACGTCGGACCCGGCCAGCCAGTCGCCATAGTCGAGCGGCAGACCGAACACCGGCGAGACGCCGGTGCCACAAGTTCCCAAGTTGCCAACACGCCGGACAAGCCGTGATTCTCTCCGACGTCGCAATCCGAAACCGCACCACGGTTGGCGTGCTGATCGTCCTGATCCTCGTCTTCGGGACGTACAGCTATATCACGCTCCCGCGCGAAAGTTCGCCGGACGTTCCGGTTCCCTACGTGCTCGTCACGACGGTCTACGAAGGCGTCTCACCCGAGGACATCGAGTCGTCGGTCACGATCAAGATCGAGAAGGAACTGGCGGGTCTCAAGGGCGTCAAGGAGATCACCTCCGCGAGCGCCGAGGGCTCGTCCACCATCATGATTGAATTCCTCCCGGACGTCGAAATCGACAACGCCATGCAGTACGTCCGCGACAGGGTTGAGTTGGCCAAGGACGAGTTGCCCGACGACATCGAGGAGCCCATTCTCACCGAGATCAACATCGCCGACTTCCCGATCATAATGATCAACATCTCCGGCGACATTTCGCCGGTGCGGCTCAAGGTGATCGCCGACGATCTTGAAGACGTGATCGAATCGATCCCCGGCGTGCTGAATTGCGACGTGCTCGGCGCGCTCGAACGTGAAATCCGTCTCGAAGTCGACCAGGACAAGCTGGCCCTCTACGGCCTCACGATCCCCGAAATCATCAGCCTGATCCCGGCCGAGAACGTCAACATCTCCGCCGGCGGCCTGGAAACACCCGGCACCAAATTCAACGTCCGTGTCGCGGCCGAGTTCATCGAGCCCGGCGAGGTCAACGAGCTGGTCATCGCCGTCCGCGACGGTCGGCCGATCTACCTGACCGACGTCGCCCGGGTCCGCGACACCTTCAAGGATCGCGTCGGCTTCTCCCGTCTCGATGGTGCTGAATCCATCACCGTCACCGTCCAGAAGCGGCTCGGCGAAAACATCATTCACATCGCCCAGGCCGTTAAGATGGTCCTCGCCGAGGCCGAGAAGCGCGCTCCGCAAGGCGTGCGCTTCGAGATCACGCTCGATCAGTCCAAAGACATTCGCATGATGATCAGCGACCTGGAGAACAATCTGCTCTCCGGGATGATCCTGGTCACCATCGTGTTGCTGCTGGTCCTCGGCTGGCGCGTCAGCCTGATCGTCGCCTTCGCGATTCCGATGAGCATGTTGCTAAGCGTGACGATCCTCCACGCCCGCGGCCATACGCTCAATATGGTCGTGCTCTTCGCCCTGATCATGGCCCTGGGCATGCTCGTCGACAACGCCATCGTCATCGTCGAGAACATCTATCGGCACTACCAGCTCTGCGGCAAACGCGTTCAGGCCGCCAAGGAAGGCACCGCCGAGGTCGCCTGGCCCGTAATTACCTCGACCGCGACGACCATCGCGGCGTTTGCCCCGATGATCTTCTGGCCCGGCGTCATGGGCGGGTTCATGAAGTGGCTGCCGATCACGCTGATTATCACGCTGGCCTGCTCGCTCTTCGTCGCCATGATCATCAGCCCGACGATCTGTTCGTTCTTTGTCAAGACCAGCAGGCGTGCCGGCGTGAAGGACGGCTGGATCGTCCGTGGTTATCGCCGATTCCTCGGGACTGCCTTGCGGCACCGCGCTACCACGCTGATTCTCATAGTCCTGATGCTCGTCGGCGTCGGGATGTTATACGGCAAGCAAGGTCACGGCTCACAACTGTTCCCCGACTTTGATCCCTATCGCGGCAGCGTCAACATCCGCTTCCCGCAGGGAACCAATATCTATGAAACCGATCGGCTCACCCGCGTCGTCGAAGAGCGTCTGAAACCATTCGCCGCCGACCTCGACCACGTTATAACCAACGTCGGCTCGGGCGGTGGCGGAGGATTCGGCGGTGGCAGCGGCGGCCACCTCAGCAACGTCACGCTTGCATTTCACGATTATTACGATCGCAAGCGGCCGTCCGCCGAGGTTATCGCCGACGTCCGACAAGCGCTCACCGACATCGCCGGCGCCGAGATCAAAGTTCAGAAACAGGAGGAAGGCCCACCGAGGGGTGCCGCCGTCACCGTGCGCATCATCGGCGAAGATTTCAAGAAGCTCGAGGAGTTCAGCGAACGGGCCAAACGGCTCATCGCCAACGTCCCAGGTCTGGTCAACCTCCGCAGCGACCACGAGGCCACCCGACCCGAGCTCGCTTTCCGGGTCGACCGTCGCCGGGCCATGCTGCTCGGGGTCAACACCGCCATCGTCGGCAACTTCCTCAAAACCGCCGTCTTCGGCTCAAAGGTCGGCACGTATCGGCAATTCAACGACGAATACGATATCACTGTCCGTCTGCCGGTCAGCCAGCGTGAGAACATCGACGATCTTTTCCGGCTCCACGTACCCAATGCCCAGGGCAAGGCCATCCCGCTCAGTTCGCTGGGCGAGTTCACCTACACCGGCGGCTTTGGAACAATTCGCCGCATCAACCAGAAACGCGTCGTCACGCTGACCGCCGATGCCGAGGGTCGGCTGTCGACGGCGGTACTCGCGGAAGTTCAGCGCCGTCTTGATCCTCTCGGTATGCAGGATCTGAATCGAGCGGATTTCCCGGATCTCGCTGGATTCTGCCAGGAGTTGGTCGACGGGGCATCGGCGGAAACGTCCAGTGCTGCCGGACAAGTATGGAACCGTCTCGATCGGGGTCTCCTGGCGACGATCAAGTCCTGGTTCGGCTTTGGGACACGCGCAGTCGTGCGTAACGTGGCTGCAAGTCAGTCCGCGGGCGAGGAGCAGCAACTCGTTGCTGCTTTCGATAACCTGCTGGCTGATCGCGGACTGTACGATGGGGATGCTTTCGCAGTGACGAATCTGACCGAGGAGGCCGAACGATACCGCGATCGTGGCACGGAGCATCTGTCGCTGGAGGAATTGCGGCAGTTCAACCGTACGCTTCTCGAGTGCGCGTTCCCCTCGCGTGTGAGAAAGGTAGAACGGTTCGAGTTGCCCCCCAACTACTACCTGAACTACGCCGGCGAGAAAGAGGAGCAGGACAAGGCCGCGGCGTTTCTCAGCAAGGCCTTCGTGATCGCGCTGTTCCTGATCGTCCTGATCCTGGTCGGCCAGTTTAACACGCTCATCATGCCCTTCATCATCATGAGTACCGTGATCCTCTCACTGATCGGCGTGCTCATCGGCTTGCTCGTTTGCCGCATGCCGTTCGGCATCATCATGACCGGCGTCGGCGTGATCAGCCTGGCCGGCGTGGTCGTCAACAACGCGATCGTCCTGCTCGACTACACCCGGCTATTGCAGAAACGCGGCTTGGGCTTGATCGAGGCAACCATCCAGGCCGGTGCCACCCGCCTGCGCCCGGTGCTGCTGACCGCGATCACCACGATCCTGGGTTTGACCCCGATGGCGATCGGCATCAGCTACGACTTCCATAAAATGACCTGGGTCACCCACAGCGAATCGAGCCAGTGGTGGAGCAGCATGGCCATCGCCGTCATCTTCGGTCTGGCCTTCGCCACGCTGCTGACGCTGGTGGTCCTGCCGACACTGTATGTAACGCTAACCCGCCTCAGCCAGCGCTTCAGCCTCGGCAATCCCAACCCATCAACCGATTAGACATCCGCAATCGACGGGTGGCCCACGTTCGGGAAATGTTGGCACCCCGACAATCTAAAATCTCAAATCGGAAATCTGAAATCTAAAAACTAAAATCTAAATCCCTAATCCCCAATCTCCAATCCCCAATCGTTATTCCGGGCAGTCGAAACGCGTATACACGCGGCCGAGCGGCTCGCCGGTGGTTTCGTCGACGTAGTCCGGCGACGCGATCAATAACTGGTCGCCGGAGAGTGTCACCAGTTTCTCGATGACGGCGATCGTGTCGGGCAGGTCGGTGTACTGTTGGCTGAGGCCGGTCGTCATGTTGGTGAACGTGTAGCGTTCGAGCGTGATTCTGATACGCCCGTCGCCGATCAGCTCATAGGTTCCCTCATCGACCACGATGATTACGGGAATAAAGAGCCAGCTCGGCGTGAGAACCCAGCGGTTGGCCAGGCCGGTATCCGTATCGAATTGATAGACCTCATAGAACACGTTGTATTCCAGGCCCTCGACGGAGACATCGCCGTCGCCGTACGTGCCCCAGCAGCCGGTCAGCCCGCCGAGGTCGTCGATAAGTGTGCCGGCGGTGACATCGGCCAGCGTGTCGTTGGGGTCGGCCGGGAACGCGTTGGGATCGTCGATGACGGCTTGGAGCTCCGCGGGAACTTGTGACAGGAGCGTCGAGGTGCCGGAGAAGAAACACCCGCCGGCGGTTAACGACACCGTGATGATAAGCGTGGCTGTGAGGATGCGTGCTTTGATTGCGAACATTTGAATACTCTCCCTTCGTCTCGGTTGCAGAATTGAAATGCCGCCGCGTACTTGTCGTCGGCCGACTCGAATTATAACCGACTTCCGGATGAACAGCGAGACAGGTTTTGTTGGACGGCGCGAGTAGATTCGCGGCGGATTTGGGTGTGACTATTTTTGGTGGCAGAGCGAATTCTTTGGAATGGCGCGAGCTGTGCCGACACACACGCGATTCGGGGTGGCACGGTCTGGCCTCGCCCGAACCAGTCCGCGTCCGTGGAAAGCCCGTCCCGGCGAGGACAGGCCGTGGTTTGCAACCGGGGCGTAACGTCGCGGCCGAGTAGCCACGGCCTGTCGTCGCGGCGACGTTTTCCGCCTGTCACGAGCCCCCCAACGCGACGCCAGCCCGTGCCCCCCCGGTCGCCACCAAATATGGTCACACCGGCGGATTTGCACGCGGGCTGCTGCCGTCTTGCCGCGGGCGGGATATCATTGCTGTGTAGTGACCCTGTTCGGGGGAAGGACGGCGGTTGTCATCGATGGGAAAGGCCGGCAAGCGAGTTAAAACGCCGATTCGTGCGAAACGCAAAGCGCCGTCGCCGACCCCCGCGCGCGGACCGTCGGGCAACGGCGACGTGGCGTGGCTGACCGTCCGCGCCGCCGCCCAGAATAATCTCAAGCAAATCGACGTCGACTTCCCGCTCGGCCGTTTCACGTGTATCACCGGCGTTTCCGGCAGCGGGAAAAGCTCGCTGATCAATGACATCTTGTATAAAGCCCTGGCACGCGATCTGAACGGGGCCCTGCGCGTGCCCGGCAAGCACGCCGGCATCGACGGCCTCGAACAACTCGACAAGGTAATTGCGATCGATCAGTCGCCGATCGGTCGCACGCCGCGGAGCAACCCGGCCACGTACATCAAGCTTTTCGATGAAATTCGCCAGTTGTTCGCCAAGCTCCCGGACTCGAAGTTGCGCGGCTACAAGCCGGGACGTTTCAGCTTCAACGTCCACGCGCGGAAGGGCGGCGGGCGTTGCGAGGCCTGCGAGGGCAATGGGGCGAACAAGATCGAGATGGATTTTCTCGCAGACTTGTGGGTGACCTGCCCGGTCTGCGAGGGCCGGCGTTTCGCCCGCGAGACGATGCAGATCCCATACAAGCACAAGTCGGTCGCCGACGTGCTCGAGATGGACGTGCAGGAGGCCCTCGAACACTTCGACAACGTTCCACGCATCCGCATGATGCTGCAAACCCTGCACGACGTCGGGCTCGACTACATCAAGCTCGGCCAACCCAGCACGACGCTCTCCGGCGGCGAGGCCCAGCGGGTCAAGCTCGCCCGCGAACTTGTCAAACGACCCACCGGCCGCACGCTCTACATCCTCGACGAGCCCACCACCGGGCTGCACTTCGACGATATCCGCAAGCTGCTCGCCGTTCTGCACGGCTTCGTCGACAACGGCAACACCGTCGTCGTAATCGAGCACAACCTCGACGTGATCAAAACCGCCGACTGGGTCATCGACCTCGGCCCCGAAGGCGGCGAGAGTGGCGGCTGGATCGTGGCCGAGGGAACGCCGGAGGAGATCGCCGAGAGCGAAACGTCGTATACGGGGGCCGCCTTGGCCGAAATGCTGGGAGGAATGCGGACCGCGGAGCGCGGAATGCAAAGTGACCTTGTCACGGACACCCCAATCTCCAATTCCCAATCTCAAATCTCAAATCTCAAATCTCAAATCTCAAATCATAAATCCGCAATCCCCAATCCCCAATCCGCAATCACTGTAGTCGGTGCCCGCCAGCACAATCTCAAAGATTTGACCGTCTCGTTCCCTCGCGACCGCATTAGCGTTTGCACCGGCGTTTCAGGCTCGGGCAAGACCAGCTTCGCGATCGATACCGTCTTCACCGAAGGCCATCGCCGATATGTCGAATCACTCTCTACCTACGCCCGGCAATTTCTCGGGCAGATGGCCAAGCCACGCGTCGATCACGTCGAGGGGCTCAGCCCGGCGATCTGCATCGAACAGAAGGCGGCCAGTAAAAGCCCGCGTTCGACCGTCGGCACGATCACCGAAATCTACGACTACATGCGCGTACTCTGGGCGCGCGGCGGGACGCCGATTTGCCCACGCTGTCAGGTGCCGATCGGCTCACAGACCGTGGACGAGATCTGCGACCGCGTCTTCGCGCTCGACCCGGGCACGCCGATCATTATTCTGGCACCGATCACGCTCGGTGACGGCGAGACTTACGCCGCCTTGTTCAACCGCCTGAAAAGCTCCGGCTATACGCGTCTGCGGATCGACGGGGAAATTCTCCGCACGAGCGATGCCGCCACGCTCGACGCCCGCCGAAAGCATCGCGTCGAGGTGGTGATCGACCGAACAGTAGTACGGGACAAGTCGCGCGGCCGAATCACCGAAGGCGTCGAACACGCCCTCTCGCTCGCGGGCGGCGTCATGACACTACTCGTCGAATCGGTCGAGACCGTACACGAAGTGAATGAGGTAGATGTAGCCTCCGCCCCCCGCGGCGGACGTCGCCGTACGACTTCAAAACCACGTGTGAAGCGCACACGCGAACGTGAACTGCGTTTCTCGCAAAAGCTCGCCTGTGCAAAATGCGGAACGAGCTACGAGGAACTCTCGCCGCACCACTTCAGCTTCAACGGCCAGATGGGCTGGTGCGAAACGTGCGAGGGGTTGGGCGTGCAACGCGGGGCACCGGCGGCGTCGATCATTACCAACCCGAACCGGTCGTTGCTGAACGGGGCGATCGCCGGCTGGTCGCGCATCAACCCGCGCTCGCCGCTCGGACGCCTGCTGACGGCCCTCTGCGAACGGCTGGGCGTGGACATCAGCACGCCGCTGCGCGAATGGTCGCACGAGCAAAAGCAGGCCCTGATGTTCGGCACCGAGGGAGCCGTGGGTTTCGAGGGAAAAGCCGCGGGCTTGGGTTCGCGCGGCGTTTCAACCTCCGATTGGATCGACGCTTCCGACCAGTTTCCCGGCGTGCGCTTCCATTGGCGGGGCTTCTTCCCGGCGATCGACGCCGCCACGCGTAACAGTTGGATGCTGCGGCACCGTTTGCACAACGTAGTAACGGACATTCCCTGCGTAACATGTCGTGGCGGCCGCTTGCGCCCGGACGCCGCCGCGGTCCGCCTTGGAAATGTAGCGTCCGCCCCCCGCGGCGGACGAAGAGCCGCGGGCTTGAGCCCGCGCGGCCGAATGCCCGCCAAAACGATCGTCGAAGTTTGCGACATGCCACTCTCTGAAGCCGCCGACTTCTTCAAACGTCTGCGACTCAGCACACAACAGCGGAAAATTGCCGGTGAACTCCTGCACGAAATCAAGAACCGTCTCCAATTCCTGATCGATGTGGGTCTGGAATACCTGACATTACACCGGGCCGCGCCGACACTCTCCGGCGGCGAGGCCCAACGCATCCGCCTCGCCAGCCAGATCGGCTCGGGTCTTTCCGGCGTGCTCTACGTCCTCGACGAGCCGACCATCGGGCTGCACCCGCGCGATACGCAACGGCTGGTGCGAGCACTCAAGAAGCTCCGCAACCTCGGCAACACGCTCCTGCTCGTCGAGCACGACCGCGACATTGTAAAAAACGCCGACCATCTGATTGATTTCGGACCGCTCGCCGGTAGTCACGGCGGCGAAATCGTCGCCCAGGGAACTCCGACGGAATTTCTGCGAGCGCCGCGCAAAACCAAGACTCGCCGGCTAACCGGTGTGCAATCATTGACCCGTGATTACCTTACGGGAGCATCTTCGATCCCAATCCCAGCCAACCGACGCCCGGTCGATCTCGACACCTGGCCGCAAGAACCGGAAGACGATGGCCCAAACGGAGAGGACGACCGGAACGGATGGCCCACCGCTTCAGCGGCGGGGGACGCGAATAGGAAACGAACAAGACGACGTAAATCCAAGAAAAAATCGGCAAAGAGATTCGGCCGCCGCATCCCGGACATTACCCCCAAACCCGACGATCCGGTCAGCCATTGGTTGGTCGTTCGCGGAGCCCGCCAACACAACCTTCAAGACATCGACGTGCCGATCCCGCTCGGGCGTTTCATCTGCGTTACCGGCGTTTCCGGCTCGGGTAAAAGCTCGCTCGTAAATGAAATCCTCTATCCCGCGCTCGCCGTCGAGCTCCAGCGGGCCAGCCTGACCATCGGCGAGCATGACCGCATTGACGGCGCCGACGCGCTCGACAAGGTCATCAACGTCGATCAGTCGCCGATCGGGAACACGCCTTCCAGCAACCCTGCGACGTACACCGGCACTTTCGACTGGATTCGTGAGCTGTTCACACGTCTGCCCGAGAGTAAGATCCGCGGCTGGGAGGCGAAACGCTTCAGCTTCAACCGTCCCGGCGGGCGTTGCGAGGCGTGCGATGGCTACGGGCAAAAATGCATCGAAATGCACTTCATGCCGGATGTCTGGGTGGAGTGTGAGGTCTGCCACGGTCGGCGATACAACCCGGAGACGTTGGAAGTTCGTTTCAAAGGCAAGAACATCGCCGACGTGCTCGAGATGTCCGTCGCCGAGGCACGCGAACTGTTCGAGAACGTGCCCAAAGTCCGCCGAATGCTGCAAACGTTGGTCGATGTGGGTCTCGACTACGTTCAGCTCGGCCAGCCCGCGCCGACGCTCTCGGGTGGCGAAGCGCAGCGCGTCAAGCTCGCCGCCGAGTTGGGCAAGCCCGACACCGGCCGCACGTTCTATATCCTGGACGAGCCGACCACCGGGCTGCACTTCGATGACATACGCAAGCTACTGGCTGTGATTCATCGGCTGGTCGATCTCGGCAACACCGTCCTGGTCGTCGAGCACAACCTGGACGTGATCAAGTCGGCCGACTACGTGATCGACCTGGGTCCCGAGGCCGGCGACGAAGGCGGTTATATCGTCGTCATGGGAACGCCGGAGGAAATTGCTGTAGCGTCCGCCCCCCGTGGCGGACGTACTGACCGGTTGAAAACCGGTCCCACAGGTCGTGTCGCGCCCGAGTCCCTTGCCGGCATATTCCACACTGGTGTCGCTCTGCGACCGATTCTCGAAGCCGGGCCGTACGAGTCGCGCCCGCGCTACGATCCCGCCGATCACGCCGCCCGCGAAATGCAGGTTGAAAAACAGCGCCTCGGCAACGTCGGCAAGGAAACGAAAATGCCCTGGCAGATCGACGGCCGAATGTGGCACCTCCAGCAACGTAAAGACCGCGACGGCAAGGAGAAACACTGGGAGGCCGCGGCGCTTGAATACATCGAGGAAATCGTTCAACGCGCCGGCGATTTCGCGCCCACTAACTGGAACAACCGCGCCAGCGTCGAGGTCGCCGCTACGGGCGCGGAGAAGTGGTTCCTGCACGCGCTCACCGGCGGCGAGTGGCTGCTCGAGCTCTATTTCCGAGTTCCGCCCAAGACGTTCGACTGGATCGAACTCGACGCCCAACTCGGACTCAAAACGCTCGACGAACGCAATGATCTGGAAACCTACGGCGACTGGGCGCGCGTGGACGTGCGCAAATGGCGCGACGGCCTCGACGTGGTCGTCGTTTACGTCCACGACCGGAAGGAAATCGACACGCCGGCGTTTCGCAGGTTCGTGAAACAGGCCGCCAAGGCGTATCTACGGGCATGCGGCACAAGCGGCGAGAACAAGGTACGAAAACCAGGAACCGCGAAGCTGCAAAGGCGAAGATAATGCGCCGCAAGCAGTGCATCGGGTGAGCGTCATTTTGTGTGTACGCTGTCATTCCGAGAAGCGCAGCGCCGAGGAATCTGTCTCCGAGTCGGATTCCGGCTAGTGCTCCGTCAGTGTTGCTTTGATGGGTTCAACCTGAGGAGCCGCGGACTTCAGTCCGCCCGGTCCTTCGAAAAGGGTAAATTCTACTCCCCGCGGCGCCGCTCACTTTCGTGATGCTCATCCCGGTGCGTCGGCCGATCCGCCTGCCGCTTGACAGCGGTTGGCGTGAGGGAACAATTAGAGTGCTTTTACAGGTTCATGCGATCTGGAAGCCATCTATTTCGAAGGAGCTAAGGACTATGAAGTGCCAAGTATCGAAGGTTTTACTTGCGGGCGTTGTCGCGGGACTTACCGGGCTTGCGGGTTGCGCCGGCAGCCTGTCCCCACTGGCGATCCCCGAATTGCCGGACGCGCTCGCGCGTGTTCTCGAAAACGAATCCGAGTTCCTGGCGGGCGTGGATAGTCAGTTGGCGCGTGTCACACCCGGCACGCCGATCGACGACCTCGGCAACCTGGACGGTTGTTGGGGTTCAATATGGAAGGACGAGGCCAACCCCGGGTTTGTCATCGCCATCGTGATTCACTTTGATGTCGAGAACGGCACGTACACGCAGTGGAGCGTACAGGACAGCGCGCAGTTCATTCGCGTGATCGGGATCAGCTATGGAACCTTCGAAATACTAGACGAGGCACACGTCGCGCTTACATCCACCGAGTGGTACATGAATGATCCATACACCGGTGAACTGGAGCAGGTACCGCCCTCCGGCGAAACGATTGCGTTTACCACGCTGGTCACGGTGGACGGCGATGACATGCTCCTCGTCCTCGGTGTGGATGATCCCGGTGACCTGGACCCGAACGATACGTCGTACTATTCCTACCGGCGTTTCGACTGCCCCGAGTAGGAGGTGGTCCGCCCGGGTTTGCAACGGGCGTGTCCCGAGACGCAGGAACGCAGAGATGATCGCCGCTGTGCCACGACGCGCGTTTTTCCGCTTCGAGCTGCCGATTCATTACCTCGAACGCACACCGCCCATGGACGGCGGCATGCGCAAGTGGACGGCGGACTACCTGCTGCCGCCATTGGTCGAACTCGAGGACGAGTCGGCGTTCGCGGATGTGTACGCCGCCTGGAACGAAGATCATCTCATCGTGGCGTTCGATGTGCCGGACCGTGGCGGCGCGCCGCGGTGTGATCCGGCGAGTTGGTGGAAGCTCGACGGGTTGCGTCTCTGCGTCGATACACGCGACACGCGCGAGATCAAACGAGCCACGCGATTCTGCCATTATTTCTACCTGCTGCCCACCGGCGGCGGCAGTAACCGCAAGCAGCCGGTGGTCGGATTGCACCGCATGAGCCGGGCCAAGGAACCTCCGCCCAACGTTGACGTGAGCCGGATCAAGGTCGGCGTCCAGATCGAGCGACGCGGCTATGCGCTCGAAGCGGCGATCCCGGCAACGTGCCTCAACGGCTGGGACCCCGCCGAACATCCGCGCATCGGGTTCTTTTACAAGGTAAAGGACGTGCATCACGGCGCGCAGCATCTGACCGTCGACGACGAATTAGGCTGGAACATGGACCCCGGCACGTGGGCGACGGCGGTGTTGGTACGCTGAGCGGTTCTTGGTAAGTGGAATCAGTCCGCGGTATCGTGACCGGTTACGGGGAGTGGCGGCAACTCATCGGTGTCTGCCGCGAGTGCCACTTCGATCTCGCGCTCGTTCTCGCGCTCATCCATTTCCTTTTTTTGCTGTTTGATCTTTTCCTCGACCACCTGTTTGAGCAGATCCTCGTATGTTTGCAGCACCAGCTCGTCGACTTCTTTGGTCTTACTGAAGCCGTGCAAAACCAGGAGCCCCCCGCTGAAAGCGCCTGTCAGGATGAGCAACCAGAGCAACATCGTGGTTCCGCGGTTTGGTTAGAGGGCGTTCGGAAGTGGTATCGACCGGGGCGGCGGGGGGGTTCAAAAGGATCGGTAATAGAGTTGCGGGCCAAGCAGGGCCGCACTACCATGCGGGTCGTTTATTGGATCGTCGACAAGGCGGCTTCAGAGCAGCGCAACGACTTATAATATCAGCGAGTGAAGATGACAGGAGAGAGCGTACAGGTTCCCGGCGTGAGCCAATTGCGCGAGCTGATCCGGGACGTGCCCGACTTTCCGAAACCGGGAATCCTTTTTAAGGACATAACGCCGTTGTTGGCGGATGCCGACGGGCTTGCCCGAGCGGTCGAGTGCATGGCCCGGCCTTTCCGCGACAAGCCCATCGACATGGTCGTCGGGGCGGAATCCCGGGGGTTCATCTTCGGAACGGCCGTCGCAAGATCGCTTTCGGTCGGTTTCGTCCCCATTCGCAAGCCTGGTAAATTGCCGGCGGAAGTCCGACGGCACGAGTACGCACTGGAATACGGCACCGACGCGCTGGAAATCCACCGGGACGCCCTCTCGCCGGGCATGAACGTCCTGGTTGTCGATGATCTGTTGGCAACGGGGGGGACGCTGGCGGCGTGTTGCGAGCTGGTCCGCGGTCTCGGGGCGAACATCGTCGCCGTTGTGGTGTTGATTGAGCTGTTGGCCTGCGATGGTCGGCGGCAGATCGCGGGCGAGCACGTTGTGAGCGTGTTAACGTACTGATCGCCAAGCGGGGCAGAGGGACTCTAATCCCTTTGCATGACTATAGTTATGGGACTGCGGGTTAGGTACGGCAACCACTGCCCACCGGGACACTGTGGGATTTGGCGTGGCGTCCACAATGGCAGTAGAGCGAGGGGGGGCGACAGCATGCGCGATCCGTCGCCGGTTCAACGGTCGTCAGATAAAGGTGGACCAGCGGGCTAATATGCGTGTGCGGCACGAGGTAGTCGTATTAGGAGGTGTTCATGAGCGGTAAGACGCTACGGTTCTTCTCGTTGGTTGGCTGTCTGACTCTGCTATCGCCGCTGATGGGTTGTGCGATGGCGATCGATCTAGTGAGCCCGGATTTCATTGCCACTTTAGGCCTCGATCCCGCCACCGTCATTCCCTCGCAGGGCCGAATAGTAATCGCTTTCAAGAACTCGACGCAGTTCACGATCGCGGAGTGCTTTGTCTCGATCGCGGTGGATAATTCGACCTCGGCGGAAGACTACATCAGGATCAGCGCACGCGATATAGCCGCCAATGAAACCCGCACCATGCTTGCCGACTGTCCCGTCGGCATCATCCTGCCCGGCAGCGCCGTGGTTCAGCAGGATGCCGGGGGAACAGCTGTGGAATACGGGGGGGGGGGGTTAATGTGGGGCTATGACTTTCGTTGGGGGGCCGTTTTCCAGGTGGGGGGGGTGCGGGCGGGGGGTGATACCGCGACGGCGGGTTGGGCTAGCGAGGTCAGGG
>JAUWNI010000179.1 GCA_030612705.1 Phycisphaerae bacterium
CGTCCAGAGTTCAAAGTAGGTGCTCTCAACGGCGCAGCCCAGCAATAACCCCCAATCGTCAATCGTCAATCGTCAATCCCCATGCCCCTTTGGTTGCGGCCAACGGCCGCGCCGGGCCACACTTCCCTTGCCGCCGACCACGCATTACTCTTCCGCCGACATGGATGGGATTATCAACCTGAACAAACCGACCGGCATCACCAGCGCCAAGGCGCTCTATCGCGCGCGAAAGATCACCCGCGTACGCAAGAGCGGCCACGCCGGCACGCTCGACCCGGGTGCCGACGGCGTGCTCATTCTGTGCCTCGGCAAAGCGACCAAGCTGGTCGAAATGCTCATGGACCAACCCAAGGTCTACCGCGCCACCGCTCGCCTGGACGTCACCAGCGAAAGCTATGACAGCGATCGCCCGCTGATCGATGTCCCGGTTGAAGCGGTGCCCGACGCGGAAGCCGTCCGCGACGCATGTCGGCGTTTCGAGGGCGCTATCGAGCAGGTTCCGCCCGCGATCAGCGCCATCAAGGTCGGCGGTCGACCGGCCTACAAACACAACCGCGCCGGGCGAACAGTCGAGCTCAAAGCTCGAACCGTCCAAATCTATTGGCTGCACATCCGCCGCTACGAGTGGCCGACGATCGATTTCGAGATGGCCTGTGGCCGCGGTACCTACGTCCGCGCCCTGATTCGCGACCTGGGCGCGGCCCTCAACACCGGCGGTTGCCTGACCTCGTTGACCCGTAACGCCATCGGGCCGTTTCGTCTTGAAGACGCGCACAGCTTCGCCGATCTTGAAAACGCCGACGGCCCGGAAAATTATCTCATCCCCCTTCAGCGCGCCCGCGACCTCCTGAACATCCGCCCCGTGGCAATTCCTCCACGACCGGCGCCCTGAAACCTCTCTCACCGAACTTCCGCGCACGAAATACGTACTCGATGTGTTACACTCTACTGTCTGAATTCACTGTTGAAGAAGCGAAGGAGCTTGTTATATGAACCGGCGTCTGGTTACCTGCCTGTCAATTCTGAGTGTGGCCGCGGCAAGCGCCGCCGCCGATGTCCCGCTCCGGATCGTCACATTCAATACCTACCAGGGGATCGACAACTCGTCGGCCGACCGGGCGGCGTCCGGAAACCTCCTGACATCGTTGGACCTGGACGGACCCGGACCGAACACCAGCCTGATGCCCGACGTCGTCTGCCTCCAGGAAACCACCAGCCTGGCCGACCTGGAAGATTTCCGTGACGATTTCCTCCCGGGATACCAGGCCCTCAAAGGCCCCACCACCGACGGGTTTTACTCGAACGGCTTCTTCGTCCGCGGCGATTTGGACATCCTCAAGTTCGATGAGTTCGGCACCCCCGGACCGCGACCCGTGCTGCGGCTCATCCTCAATGTCCCCGCGGCTCCGGAATTTCTTGTAGTTTACAACGCACACTTCAAGGCCGGGCAGACCGGCGGCGATCCCGACACCCGCCGCGCCGAGGCCAACGCGATCGCCAACCGCGTCTCGGTCGACCGCGAGTTCGGGATCGACGTCGACGGCAACGGCAGCAAGGAATTCTTCCCCACATATTACTTCTTCGTCGGCGACCTCAATCAGGACGACTTCGAAGATGATGTAATCGACACGTTGCTCGAAGGCGGCAGCAACGGTTTGCCCACCGGGCTGAACGATGTGCGCGTCGAGACCCTCTATGGCGCCCAGTTTCCGACCTTCCTCGGCAACACGTTCAGCACTCGCTACAGTCTCAGTCGGAGATACGATTACATCCTCGCCAGCGACGAGATTTTCGCCTACTTCAACACCAACGGCGATGAAGTCGTCGACCAGGACGAGCTAAACGCCGCCGGGTTCGCGTATATCTCCGGCGACGACGGGGGCCTCCAGGCCAGCGGAGACATCGACGCAACCACGGTGGCATCCGACCACGCCCCGGTCGTCGTCGATTGCTCGATTCCGAGCATTCCCGGCGATCTCGACGGTGACGGCGACGTCGACTTGGCGGACCTCGCCGCCCTGCTCGCAAATTACGGTACAACCGGCGGAGCCGGGCCGGGCGATGGGGACCTTGACGGGGATGGCGACGTAGACTTATCAGACCTCGCGGCTTTACTCGCGAACTATGGCATCGAGCCGTAACTGCCCCTTTCGATCACCCGAAGTTTGCGAACTCACAATAATTGGTGGGTATCTTCTCGCGACCGGTTTAATCGGCGGGCGATATCACAACGTCTCGGGTCAAACACTCGAATTGAATTTATCCACGTCTCAGGCGGGAACTTTGACGCCCCCTATTTCACTCAACACTTTTATTGGACTAAACTTATAACGTGCGAAAGTCATACGGTTTCCGGACGTGTGATGCCTGAACGGGCTGCCCGGATCGGCGTCTTCCCCCCCGTTGTGCGAGCCTCTGGCGGGTAAAGTTTGAAAACTTTTCAAACTCCGACTTGATAATCCGCGAGAGAGGGGCCTATTAATCCGTGTAAGCCTGTCAAGAGGAGATTACAGTGGTCGGGCGGGCCGACCACCATATCTCACGGACCCGTGCAATGGAGAGGAAATCCCATGCTTAAGAAGTTACTGGCCACTACCTCGATTCTTGTTTTTGTTGCGGCTGTCAACGCGGACATCACGGCGGAACTAGTGTACTTGGGCGAGATGATCCCAGGCTCCGTCACGTATGACGTAGTCGTCCACGTTACCGACACGCCCTCCGGCCCGAATGAAGGTCCGGATGACTGGACCGCCTGCGGGATAAATGTCACTTTGGACGGCGCTGCTACGTTCATCAATGATGACATTTACAATCCGCCGATCCTGCCGACGGGCGACACTGTTTATGACAGCTTCTTCACCGACCCGTCGTGGTTCCCGAACACCACCGGTACCGTGGGCTTTGTCGCGTTCGCTGACCCGGCCGGGGTTATAGAGGCTGCGCAGCACCGTTTCGGCGAGACCTATGACACCGCCGACACCGGCAACGGCACCTTCGTAATGCACCGTCTGTCGGTCAACTTAGGAGATGCAGGCGACTATATGCACATCTTCTTCGAGACGGCGGCGAGGAACACTGGTGGTACGCTGTACCCGTTCGAGTGGGACGTTCCGGTTCCCGAGCCCGCCAGCCTCACGCTGTTGGCCCTTGGTGGTCTGGCGCTGATTCGTCGCCGCTAAAAGCCGCGAATTATTCAGCAGTCAGCAAACGAAATAAAGGCTTGGGCGATACATATGTATCGCCCAAGCTTTTTTTCTCACGCGCCTTGGAGGGGCATCCCTTTCACATTGCTCTGGGTAGGTCCATGCTGCCGAGCTTGGTAAAGCGGCGGCGACATCAAATCAAGGCCGGCACACGTAACTGATTATTAATCAACAAGTTATCCCGTGGCTGGAACCATAGTAGTCCGCCGTCAAACCGTTGCTGCCGACGGACGCTACACGACTTCTGAGGCGGACTGATATGGGGTGGTGGCGTGTAAAAAACATTATCGGCATTTTCAACTTGAAAAGCTGCTTACAGGGGATAGCATAGCATTCAACCCTTCGAGGAGGAGTTAGATGTGATCGGGCAAGCCGATCACCACTTCTAACGGATCCGTTAATTGGAGAGGAGGTCCTAAGATGAAATTACTAGCATTAGTTACAGCCCTTGCGTTTGCCATGACGGCGAATGCTACCATCACCGCGAGCGTGGTGGACCTTGGCTCGCCGCTCGGTGACGGCACTTGGACTATCGATATCGTGGTCACCTTGACCGACACGGACGGTGATCCGGATGACTGGACCGCCTGCGGGATGGAGGCCACTTTGGACGGCGCTGCTACGTTCATCAATGATGACCCGTACAATCCGCCGATCATGCCGACGGGCGACACTGTTTATGACAGCTTTTTCACGTCGCCGGAGTGGTTCCCGAACACCTCTAACATCGGCTTCGTGTACCCGGCCGGGGTTGTAGAGGATCCGCAGCACCGTTTCGGCGAGTGGTATGACACCGCCGACACCGGCAACGGCACCTTCGTAATGCACCGTCTGTCGGTCAACGAAGTAACACCCTTCTGTCTGCACATCTTCTTCGAGACGGCGGCGGCGAACACTGGTGGCGAGCTGTTCCAGTTTTACTGGAACCTTCCGCTTCCCGAGCCCACCAGCCTCGCGCTGTTGGCCCTTGGTGGCCTGGCGCTGATTCGTCGCCGCTAAAAGCCGCGAATTATTCAGCAGTCAGCAAACGATATAAAGGCTTGGGCGAGATTTATGGATCGCCCAAGCCTTTTTCTCACGCGGCCTCGGGGGGGGGGCATCCCTTTCACATTGCTCTGTCGGATACATATTCACCACCGTTGATCTGGGTAGGTCCACGCTGCCGGGCTTGGTAAAGCGGCGGCGACATCAGATCAAGGTTGGCACACGTAACTGATTATTAATCAACAAGTTAGCCCAATTCCATTTGCTCTCGGGGCTGTCTCGTCACGTCTATCGTAGTTTTCATCCGATCCTGATCGGATCGATTATTCGGCAAACTACGAGGGCGAAAAACATCGCCGACTAGCTTTTATTTACGACCGTGGCGGGAATCATAGTAGTCCGCCGCAAAAGTCGCTGTTGCTCGCGGACAGTAGCGTCCGGGCCCCGTACCGGTCGAGAACGCGGGGAAAACGCTCTTTTCCGACGACGTCCGGTACGGGGCCCGGACGCTACATGACCTTTGTGGCGGACTGAGGTGGGCGCGCGTGCGTGTAAAAAAAACATTTTCAGCATTTTCAGCTTGAAAAAGCGGCTTGCAGGGGGTAGCATCACGTTTAACCCTTCGAGGAGGAGTCAGGAGTGATCGGGCGGGCCGATCACCACCTCTAACGGATCCGTTAATTGGAGAGGAAGTCCTATGAAGAAATTACTAGCATTAGTTACAGTCCTTGCGTTTGCCATGACGGCAAATGCGACCATCACCGCGAGCCTGGTGGACCTTGGCTCGCCGCTCGGTGACGGCACACGCACTTTTGATGTTGTGATCACCGTGAGTGACACGGAAGGTGAAGCGGATGACTGGACCGCCTGCGGGATGAATGCCACTTTGGACGGCGCTGCTACGTTCATCAATGATGACATTTACAATCCGCCGATCCTGCCGACGGGCGACACTGTTTATGACAGCTTCTTCACCGACCCGACGTGGTTCCCGAACACCTCGGGTACCGTCGGCTTTGTGGCGTTTGCTGACCCGGCCGCGGTTATAGAGGATGCGCAGCAGCGTTACGGCGAGTGGTATGACACCGCCGTCACCGGCAACGGCACCTTCGTAATGCACCGGCTGTCGGTCAACGAAGGAGATGCGGGCGACTATCTGCACATCTTCTTCGAGACAGCGGCCATGCAAACTGGTGGCGAGTTGTTCCCGTTTAACTGGAGCGTTGAGGTTCCCGAGCCCGCCAGCCTCGTGCTGTTGGCCCTCGGTGGCCTGGCCCTGATTCGTCGTCGCTAATACGACTGAATTAGAGCTAAACAAGAAGTAAATCGGCTTGGGCGAGTCTTGCGGCTCGCCCAAGTTTTTTTATGCGAGGATGGCGGCGAGCATTTGACGAGTCTGGCCGACCGTCAGACCCGTGATTCGCACTCGTTTCAAAGGCTGTGTCTGCCCCTGAACAATCACGACCTCACCACGCTTGACGCCGAACGTTTCCGCCAATAGCCGAACTACCTGCTTATTGGCTTTGCCGGCTTCCGGCGGCGCGGAGACGACCAGGCGCAGAGCCGTATCCCAAACGCCCGCGATCTTGTTGCGTGAACTGCTCGGCACGACTTTGACGGAGAGTTCGACGCCGCCGGCATGTTCGGTCAATTGGACGTCGTCGGAGTTAGCGTTCATTTGGCGGCACGGTTTGCGGCGTTGTCGTGTCTGGTTGGAATTCGTCGCCCTTGAACGTGTTGCCCAGGTACGTCTCGCGAACGCGCGGATCGTTGACCAGTTCGTGCGGCGTGCCCGCGCTGACGACCCGGCCCTCGTGGATGACGTAGCTGCGGTCGGTAACCTTTAGCGTTTCGTGGACGTTGTGGTCGGTCAGCAGGATTGCAATACCGTCGCCGCGCAGCCGCTGGATCTCGTGTCGCAGCTCTTCGACGGCCTTGGGATCGACGCCGCTGAAGGGCTCGTCGAGCAGGATCAGGCGGGGGTCGGTGATCAGCGCGCGGGCGATCTCGAGTTTGCGTCGTTCGCCGCCGGAGACGTTCTTGGCGGGATTCTTTCGCACGACACGCAGCCCGAACTGATCGAGCAGCTCCTCGACTTTTTGCCGGCGTTGCTGACGGGTGAAGCGCATTGTCTCGCAGATCGCCATCAGGTTCTCTTCGACGTTCAGGCGTTGAAAGACGCTGGGCTCCTGTGAAAGATAGCCGATACCGCGGCGAGCGCGTTTGTACATCGGCAGGTCGGTCACGTCGCGGTCGAGAAACCGCACGGTGCCCGCCTCGGGTTGGATCATGCCGACGGTCATGCGGAAGCTGGTGGTTTTGCCGGCACCGTTTGGGCCGAGCAGACCGACGATCTCGCCATCATCCACGCAGTAGCTGACGTGGTCGACGACGACGCGACCGCTGTAGGACTTGACGAGTTTTTCAGCTTCCAGGAGCATATGTGTTTGCCAATCCGAGGGCGTCTGTGGATAACCTGTTCACAACCTCGTTTAGACGCCCGCTCGTGTACACCAAAACCCTAATAGCAATAGGCTCGCGACGCGCCTCGGGCAGCGCGCCTAACCGGCGATTGGTACCGCGCACGTCCAGTCTCTGAAAGAAGTTACGTGAAAAAGACTGGTTCGCGCGCGCCGAAAAGCATTTTCCACCCGTTATTCGTAGCCGTCTTTCCGGTCGGCTGTAACTCATTCCCACGTAACGCCCAACGAATGTTGACAACTTCTTTCTCGATGTCGCATCGTTCCCGGGCGACGCCGATGCTATCCTCCAAATAACGTGCGACAATACACTATCGCTCTGTTACACATCGCTTGATGGGTGGCCCATGGCTTTAGCTGTGGGGGACGCGAATCGAAGCCCTATTCGTGTCCCCCACCTCTAAAGAGGTGGGCCACCCTTCGCGTTATCCATCATTCCACGTGTCACAAAGCGCTAGTGCTGTGCCACCCATCAATTGATGCGTTCAACCCGAGGAGCCGCGGGCCTGAAGCCCGCGCGGCGCCGCGGGGAGTAGAATTTACTCTTTCCGAAGGACCGGGCGGACTGAAGTCCGCGGCTCTTCGAGTATTGTTGCCCTCT
>JAUWNI010000190.1 GCA_030612705.1 Phycisphaerae bacterium
AGTTACGCCGGTGGTCCGCGCACCAACCCACGCTAGCGGGGTCGCCCTTATGAACGAAACTCAGTGTTCGAGCAGTACGGTACCCCGAAACCGTAACTCTACCAAAGATCGCGTGCGTGACAAGTGCAGGGGGCGCCCCCGTCAGCGCGCGGTGTGACCATATTTGGTGGCGACCGGGGTGGCACGGTCTGGCGTCGCGTTGGGTGGCTCGTGACAGGCGGAAAACGTCGCCGCGACGACAGGCCGTGGCTACTCGGCCGCGACGTTACGCCCCGGTTGCAAACCACGGCCTGTCCTCGCCGGTACGGGTTTTCCACGGACGCGGACTGGTTCGGGCGAGGCCAGACCGTGCCACCCCGAATAGCGTGTGTGTCGGCACGGCTCACGCCATTCCAAAGACCACGCTCTGCCACCAAAAATAGCCACACCCGTCAGCGCATGCGGCCTTGTTTGTATTCCAGGTGATAAATCCCGCGGTCGTCGATTTCGATCCGTGCCGTGCCGCCGCCCGGTACGCGCTCGAACAATTCGCTCAGCCGTTGCGACGAGACGCCGACGTCGTTTACCCCCGGCCAGCGCTGCACCAGCCGCACCAGCCCGGCGGCGACCCAGGCGTGCGCGTCGAGCGCCAACTTTTCGCCGCGGTAAACGGTCAGCTCGCCGGCGATCGCCCGCAACGTGTCGAGCGGCCCGCTGCCCGCGACGCCGTACAGCTCGGGATTGAGCTCACCCACCAGCCAATAGCCGCGCTCGGTTCGGTTAACACCCCACTTGTGTTCGAAGTGCCGTGCACGCAGCTTCGCGGCCACGCGCCGATCGCTGGTCAGCAGTACGACCAGCGCGTCGGTTCGGCCGAGCGCGTTCTTGCTCAAATGGCACAGCCCGAGCGCGGTCCGCCGCGACGTTTCCATCGGCAGAACGCGCGCATAATCCTCCGGCGACTGCCCGAGCTGGATTCGCTGATAGCTCCAGTCGGCACAGCCGCTGAGCGTCAGGATCGCGAGACAGATGCCGACACGAGTCGGTGTGTACGTTCCGGCGTGTCCATTCGTTGCCTGTTGATTGTCCATGGATGACCATCATTAGCGCGCGGGCGCAACGATGCAAGAGTGTGGCACCGTCGCCGGAAGGCGGCGCGGGTCCTGTAGCGTCCGCCCCCCGTGGCGGACGTCGGGTAACGAAAGATTTCCACATTCTACGTCCGCCACGGGGGGCGGACGCTACGTTTCCCGGCTTACACAGCGCCCGCCAAAACTGTCACGCACCGTGCCTTCATGTGTGAGCGTTATGAATCGAGTCGACGAAACTCTTCCGGCGTGTTGACGTTGGTCCAGCAGGAGCGCAGCGCGGCCGGCGGCGTCGGTGTGTGAACCTTCGGCTCCCCCGCGAGGTGACGCGGTGAATGAAACCCCCGTGCCGTGAGCTTTTCCAGCAGTTCCAGCGACTGGGGCTCATACGCCGCCAACAGCGGCTCAACTCGTTCGGGGTTGATCTTCGGCAGAATCGCCCAGCGGTCGGGTCGGCGCTGTTCCAGCAGCCAATCGAGCGCCTCGACTCGGAACATGGGCAGGTCGCAAGCCGCGAACACCCAACAGGCCTGGCGCGCCCAACGCAACGCCGCCAGCATCCCAGCTAGTGGACCAGCCAGGCCCGGAACGTCCGGTAGCCGACCGATTTCCAGCGGCATGGGCGGCGTCGGCCCGTCACCGAGCAAAACGATCCGCTCCGCCCGCTCGCGTAGAGTCGCAATGGTCCGTTCGACGAAGGTCGTACCATCAATGCGCAGTAGCGACTTGGATTGCCCCATGCGCGTACTGCCGCCGCCGATCAATACGCCTCCGTATACGGGGCGCCGTGCCCAGTCTTTGTCAGACTGCTCCAGCATAGCTGATTTCATGTTGGCCGCTCGGGATCAGTCGTGCCGACCCTTGCGTCACGATTTTTCACATCCAGATTTCTGCCAGTGGGCAAAGTGGCGACGGAACGTCGTATGCATATGTTCTTCCACCTCACCCCGCCAGTCTCGGTAGGCTTCGAGTAGGGCTCGTCCATCCGGCGTCAGTTCGGTGCCTCCGCCGCTGCGACCGCCGCGCTGCCGATCGACAAGGTTCAGGCCGGTCCGTTCTTCGATGAGTTGCAGATGCTTCCACGCGAGCCGATAGCTCATGCGCAGTTTCTTGGCGGCCGCCGACAGCGATTTGGTGGCGGCAATCGCGTCGAGTAAGCGCAGCTTGCCGGGTCCGACGGCTCCGTGTCCGCAGATATCGATCCACAAATGCAAACGGCCGCGCCAGGCTTCGGCCGACGTATCTTGTTCGGCTCTGGGCCGACGCTTTCGTGGACCGGGCCGGACCTTTGACATGGGTGCTCTCCGCGAACAGGCGTCGCATGCTCATCCCGCTTTTACAACGTCAGCATCACCTTTTCAGCCCCGATCGTCAATTCGACCGGATGCACGACAAGATAAGCGGCAAGAAAAATCCGAACCCGAAGCGCAAGCGAGGGCCACATTTGGCGGCCCGCCGCGATCCGATCAGGTACGCCCCCCCGCGCTGAACCTGTCACTGCGACCGAACTTGCCGAAGGCGGGTACACCGTAAAACTCTGGCGGAGGGTGCCCCATCCCGTTCCGAGTGCCTGTCTGGCAGGCACGCGGTCGGGGTGGGGGACCGATTCGAGGGAGCAAAGTCGGTGCAGGTTCGAATCAGTCCCCCACCCCGTTCGCCTGCCCTCCGGGCTGGCGAAACGGGATGGGGCACCCCCATCGCTCGGTCGGGATGACAATCCCGGTTGGCTGAATTAATCGCCAAGAGTGTCATGGATCCGGTAATAAGTTTTACAGATGATCCTATTGCCCACGCGCGATCGCAATGCTACACTTACGGCCGAAATCAACGGTACCGGCGTGGGTACCGGATAAAGCAAGACAGCACGTCTTTTTTTTGAGGGTGCGATATGCTCTGCCAAGCATATCGAATCAAAAGCGGCCGCCTGCGTTACGCGGGCTTTACCCTGGTGGAGTTGCTCGTCGTCGTCGCCATCATCAGCATGTTGATGGGTGTGCTTATGCCGGCGCTTACGAGCGCGCGCGACAAGGCAAAGGACGTCACTTGTGCCGCCCGCTTGCAGCAGTGGGGGTTGGCCTTCGCGTGCTATGCGAATGAATACTCCGGCATGTGGCCACACTGTGACGGACTCGACCGCGGGCCACGCCACTATACGCACCCGCTCATCAGCAAGGAGGATATGGCTGATTGGCATGGATGGGTGGACCTCCTGCCGACGCTGATCGGGATGAAGCCCTGGCGTGAGCACCCGCGCCGCGGTTATCCCGGACCGGAGACCTTCTACCAGTGTGCGTTCGGCGTGCTGATCCCGGGCGAAGGTACCTACAGCTATCGTCCCGAGCGCGACGGGTACTTCAGCTATGCGATGAACTCGTGTCTCGAACTGGACGCCAACGCCTGGCAGCCGGAAGAGTACAGCGGTTCCCCGATGCCATCGTTTCTCGACACCGGCAAGATTTTCTGGCCGGCGCGGGTGATCACGCTTTTCGATCAGTTGCTCGATCCGGAGCAGGGTTTCGATGGCAACGTGCTCTATCGCGGGGCCGGGAAACACTGCGGCAGCTATCCGAAGGCGTTTTCCGCCCGGCATGGTCGCGGCGGAAAAAAGCCGGGCGGCAACATCCTGTACGCCGACGGACATGTGGAATGCAAGGACAGCGTCTGGAAGCCGGAATGGGATGTGAATCTGGAGGTTCCGCCGCGGAGCGACGGAAATTGGTATCCGTATCCTGACTGGGGGGAAAGCTGATCCGGGGCATGTAGCTTACGCGGCGATAACGTTAACGTATTTGCTCTGATTTCCGGGGGCAACGCCTGATTGGAGGAGAATTGTGAGAAGAGCTTGTTATGTATGCTGCATCGTTTTGACATTGATCGCCCTCGTCGGAGTGGGTTACGCCGATGACCTGTCAATCTACGATGTCCAGGCCAACACCAGCGACGGCGACGCCAGTATTTACGACGGCCAGATTCATAACATCACCGGCGGGATCGTGACGCACAAATGGGTCGGCTGGCAAACTCGGGTCTACATACGGAATCCGGATTTCCCGGAGTGGGGCGCCATCTGCGTCAAAGACTGGGAGGACGGCGATCTGTTCAACGCGGTCGAACTCGGCGACTGGATCAGCTTCGGCAACATCCTGATCGAGGAGCACCGCGGCACGACCCTCCTTCAATTCGACCGAACGGCCTCGCCGGACGTAACTTTCAGCATCGATAGCGAGAACAACCCGGTGCCCGAGGAAACGCTGCTGACCGCGGCCGATCTGATTATCCCGGTCGATCACGCCGCCAGCGAGCCGTACGAAAGCATGGTCGTTCGGCTGGAGAACGTGACGGTCGGGACAATGGATCTAGGCAAGGCAGACGATAATTACGAGCTCATTCAAGGTGATGACGTAGCGTGGGGCGCCGACTACATGAATGTCGATGCCGGTGGACCCTACCATCCGTGGATCTACACCGGGGCGCAGCTCGATAGCATCACGGGCTTGGTCGAACAGTACACCAGGCTCTCCAGCGGTTGGGACTACTACCAGTTGCTAACACGCTCGTCGGCCGACATCGTGCCGGAGCCCGGCAGTCTGGCCCTGCTGGCCATCGGGTTGGCGCTTGCCGGCCGCCGCCGATGAGCGGCTTGGGCGCAGATACGCCCGACGCTGTCGGAACAGGGATTGAGTTGCGGGATTTCCATGTGGGTTAACCGGGGCAATCCGGTCGGAAAGGAGCAGACGTGTATTCTGTAACAACAAGAGTAGTCGGCGCGGGACTGATTGCCGCCTTGCTCGCTGCATTCGTGCCGGAAGCGGCGGCACAGTCCCTAAGCATTTACGAGATCCAGCACACGGACGATCCGAACGGTACGTCGCCTTACGATGGTTTCGTGGTGGACTGCGCCGGTGGCGTCTGCGTCGCCAAATTCCCCGGGTATCGGCCGCGACTGATCCTGCAAGATCCTAATTACCCAAGCGAATGGGGTGGAATCCAGGTCAAGGACTGGATTTCGCCCTATGACATGTTCAACGACGTGCAGGTCGGCGATTGGGTCGAATTCACCAACATGCTCGTTGAGGACTTCCGCGGTACGACGTTCCTGCAACGGCAGTCCGCCCATGATCCCGGGTACACGATCGTTAGTCAGAGCAACCCTCTGCCGCTAGTGCTAATGGTGTCGGCCGGCGACATTCCCGCGCCGGTGTACGATCCGAACAACGACGGCTGGTATGTCGAGCATCATGACGCCGAGAAATACGAGTCCATGCGGCTGCTGGTGCGGGACGTGACCGTGACGGAGATGAACCTCGGCAAGTCTGTGGACAACTACAACTTGCAGGACGCGGAAGACGCAAGCTGCTGGGTCTCGGATTACATGAACGAAGAGGTTGAACCGTCCGACTATCACCGTTTCGTCAGCGCCGGGCAGCATTTCTGCGGCGTCAGCGGCGTGTTCGAGCAGTACACGAGGCTTTCCAACGGCTGGGACTACTACCAGTTGCTCACATTGACGTCGGCCGACCTGGCGATCTGCGGCGACGTCGACCACGACGGCGACGTGGACCTGACCGATCTGGCGCAGTTGCTGGGCAGTTACGGCGTAACCAGCGGAGCGTGCTTTGAGGACGGTGATCTCGATTACGACGGGGATGTGGACCTCGCCGATCTGGCGGAGCTGCTCGGTGCATATGGATGGACGTTACCATACTAGAAGAGCCGCGGACTTCAGTCCGCCCGGTCCTTCGAGAAGGATAAATTCTACTACCCGAACGACCGGGCGGACTGAAGTC
>JAUWNI010000039.1 GCA_030612705.1 Phycisphaerae bacterium
GCAAAGTCCGACAGACTGCTAGCTTCGGGTGAGCGCCCAGTTCTTGGGTGTTTAATGAAGGGTTGAAATCGGGTTTGGGGGGCTCCGATAGTGCTAAGCGATATATAGACAGCGCTTGGGACAATCAGGAAGTCCGGTTTATTGAACAAGGAGCAGTTAGTTCGGAATAAAGAGACGCTAGACTCACAAGAAACCTACTTTTTCTCGGAGGGGTCCTAGGTTCAGGAGCAATCAAGAACCTTAGTCCCATGGTTAGTAAGGCAGTTCAAAAGTCTTTACAAGAGGAGGATGAAATGAAAAAAGTATTAACATGTGTAGTGGCCGCGGTATTCGCGGTCGGCGTTGTCTCGGCGTCCGAGACCGTCTCGTTCACGAACGTGGATAGCCAGGCGAGTTCGGGGCTGGTCACGTACAACGTCGATCTGGTCGGCGGGTACACGCTGGGCGCGATCGATTGGGAGGGCTTCGCGACGACGCTCCAGGACTACACCTATGGTAGCGAGCTGAGGTTGGACCTTTCCGGGCCGCTCGGGTCGGGTACGATCACGCTGGGCAGCGGTGGTTCCTATGCACCAGGCGCGATGTTCAGCGGCAGCAGCAACCTGTTCAGCGGTGCGGGAGACCCCGCCGGGACCTGGACGTTCGACTTCTATGAGTCCTACGACGACGGCGGCGACGGCCTGCCCGACGCGACCTGGGACTACATCGACTTCATGTTCGGCGACTGGTCGGCGCCGGAGCCGCCCGATGCCATGGAGATCGCCGTCCCGTCGGTCACCACCGGCACCAGCACGTCGTACGAGGTTGAGTGGTTCATGTTCGATATCGGCATGACACTCGACATGGACATCAACAGTTTCGGCTCGCTGTACGACACCGAGCTGGGCCTCTACGACGACGCCGGAGCCCTCTTGGCGTCAAACGACGACGCGGGCGGTTTGCAGAGCCAGATCCTGGCCACTCTCGACGCCGGCACCTACTACATTGCCCTTGGCGGCTACAACACGGCGTATAACCCGGTTTGGGATGCCGTGGGCGGCTATGCTTCGGGTGACTACATCCTAAACGTCACGCCCGAGCCGACTTCGCTCGTGCTGCTGGCGCTTGGCGGCCTGGCTTTGCTGCGTCGTCGTTAAACCGACGTAGACCTCGTTGCTCGTAAGAGCGACGTAGGAAACGCCAATCAATGCGGGAGGTTTCCATCCGGAAACCTCCCGTTGTTTATCTGCATTCCAGTTAATTCGCGCGCTCTGCGTCAGTAACGGCGTGTAGCACAGCGCGGCCGTTGGCCGCAACCAAAGAGGCATGGGGATTGACGATTGGGGATTATTGCTGGGCTGCGCCGTTAAGATCACCTACTTTGAACTCTGGACGGGGGGTGGCACGGTCAAGCGAAGCTTGGCCGTGGTTGGCGCTCAACACGCACGGCAGGGCTGCGCCAGACCGTGTCACCCCCTGCGGCGTGAAAAAATCTTCGCGGGAAGCGAAGAAAACCATCGTTAGTAATACAGCCGCCCCCGGCTGTGACGGTTCGGCCGGCGAGGCGCCGGCCGCTACCTTGCGACACTCGCATGAACGAAACCGAACACGTATAACTTGATACCCTTGGTACTACAAACGGCCGATTTCTTCGCGGTTCGCGAGGATTTCTCGCTGTATGAGTGGCCCGTCGTTTCAGCGGCGGGGGACACGAATGGACAGTCGAGTCGTGTCCCCCACGGCTAAAGCCATGGGCCACCCGTCCAGAGTTCAAAGTGCAAAGTTCAAAGTTCAAAGTGCAAAGTGCAAAGTGGGTGCTCTCAACGGCGCAGCCCAGCACTAATCTCCAATCGTCAATCGTCAATCCCCAATCGTCAATGCCCCTTTGGCTGCGTTTCGCGGCCGCGATGTGACTTGGCGGTTCAATTAGTACCGTCGCCGGTCCCCCCGGAAATCGCGGGTGTGTTATCAGCCTGCCGCCGGGGAACGGTACAACGCCACATACAGCGGGCAGCGTTGCATCAACTCGTCGTGCGTCCCGACGTCAACGATGCGGCCGACGTCCATTACGACGATCCGCTCGGCCATCTCCATGACCGTGTGCCGGTGGGCGATCAGGAAGGTGGTTTTGCCTTGGCGCAGCTCGTTCAGGGCGGCGTGGATTTTACGTTCGCTGTCGACGTCGACCTCGCTGGTGGCTTCGTCGAAGATCAGGATCGACGACTTCTTCAGAAACGCCCGCGCGATTGCGATGCGCTGCCGCTGTCCGCCTGAGACGTTTGCCCCGAACTCGCCCATGATCGTCTCGTACTTGTCCGGCCACTGCTCGATGAACTCGGCGGCATAAGCCTTTTGGGCGGCGGCCCGAACCTGTTCGAGCGTCGCTTTGTCGTCGGAGTAGGCAATGTTTTCGCGGACGCTGCGGGCGAAGATGACCGGGCGCTGCGACACGAAGGCAATCTGTTGGCGCAGATTACGCAGGCTCAGCGACGATACATCGAAACCGTCAATGGTCACGCGCCCCTCCCGCGGATCGAGCAAGCGCGGCAGCAGCTTCACGAAGGTCGATTTACCGCTGCCGTTGGGCCCGACGATCGCCACGCATTCCCCGGGCTTGACGTGCAGGGAAACATTGTCGAGCGCGGGCGGCGTCTGCTCCGGCGTGTAGCGGAAGAGCACGTTTTCGACGCGGATTTCGCGCGGGCCGCTACCGGGCAGCGCCGCGGCGCCCGGCTCGGAAATTTCATCAGGCTCATCGAGGAAATCGAAGATCCGCGTCGCCGCCGCCCCGCTACGTTGGATTATGTTGTACACATTGGCGATTTTCCGGATTGGGTCGAGCATTGCCGCCAGCAAAACAACCATTATCATAAAGTGGCTGGCGTCCATCGTGCCCGCGAAGGTTTGCCGGGCAAGCCAGATGATCGCGATCGAGGCGGCGATCACGCCGACCACTTCCATCAGTGGTGAGCTGAACGCTTCGATCCAGGCCATCTTCATTTGCTGCTTCATAATGCGGCGTTCGAGTTGCCACATCCGTTTGCGTTCGTGACCCTGGCGGGCGTAACCCTTAACGACGTCGATGCCCTGGAGCGTCTCTTCCAAACCGCCGAGCATCTGTCCGTAGCCTTGCAGGAGCTTGAGGTTGGCCTTGCGAACCTTGCGGCCGAAGTACCAGAGCGTGCCGACGGCGATGGGGGCGATGGCCAGGGCGACCAGCGTCAGCCGGGCGTCGATCCACAGTGCGAGGACCAGCACGCAGATGGCCTTGAACGGTTCGCGGGCAAACTTGCCAAACAGTGTGCCGACGCCGAGGAAGATCTCACGCACGTCGGCGAGAAACTGTGAGACGCGGTTGGAAACATCGCCCGCGATCGTGTTCATCGGAACGTGCAGCGTCTTGCGGTACATCCGCCGCCGCAGGTCCATCACAACGCGGTGCGACGAGTAGAGCACGAAGTATTGCGAGAACACCCGGCAGAGATTGCCCACCAGATTGACGGATACCAACACGCCGAGCAGGATCAGCAGGGCGTGCAACCGAGCCTCGGAAGTGTCCTCGACGGGGAAGACGCTTGCCGCCTTTTCGATCAGCGGGGCATACCAGCTCTCGCTTTCGTCGGCTTTTCCGAGCAGCCAGGCGCGTACGTTATCTTTTTCGACCACGACGCGCAGGACTGGGAGCATCCCGCCGAGACTGGCGGCGTAGGTCAGCGCGACGCCAACGCCGAGCACAATTCCGGCGGTCATCCGTCGGCGATGCGGATAGACCAGCTTGAGCATCTGCCAGAAAGCCGCGCGGGCCTGCTCCTTCGACACAACCCGGTCGACCTGCTTCCGCGCCGACCCTCGGCGGCGTGTCCCGTTCGTTGCTAAGGGATTGTCATTCATGCGGTTAGTGCATCCACGGCAAGGGGGCTCGCGCCAAGCCCCACATTGCGCCGACTCCCCGTCGACAGCGCGGCTAACATTAGCCCCACGCCGATCATGCCGCAAGCAAGCAGGTCCGCCACCTGCACTGCATTCACAATGTGTACGGAACAGGCAGCCCGCGAACAAGAGCGAACCCGCGGCCGATTCTCAACCACGGGTTCGTGTGCAAGGGAATCAGTTGCAGTCGTCGCCGTACTGGCCGAGCAACTCCGCCAAGTCGGCTAGATCGACATCTCCGTCCCCGTCGAGGTCACCGTCGTCGTGGACGGCGCCGCTGGTAATGCCGTAGTGACCCAGTAGTTGTGCCAGGTCGGCGAGGGCGACGATGCAGTCGCCGCTGCCGTCGATGTCGGCAGTGCAATAGTTACCGGATTCGCCGGGGTTCGGGCAGCCTTGTTCGGGGATACACCCGAAGCGAACCGGACCGGTCTCGAGGCAGAAGTCATCGAACCAGACATCCGCGCCGTTATCCCAATCGCCACCCCCGATTTCCATGCGGGCATAGGTGGTTTCGTTCGTCAATGTCAGATTCTTCCTGGCGAGCAATCCGTCCACGTAAATGTCGATGAGATTGCCTTTGTGCACGACGGTGAAAACATGCCATCCGACGGAGCGTTCGGGGGCGTCGAATTCGTTGAGGTCCACCCAGTTCGGTCCGCCGTTGCCGTTGGCGCGGAAGTCGTAATGGACGTTGTCGGTGTCGGCCCAACCCAACATTCCAATGTGCATGTAGAACCAATCGGGCCCGCCGATATGGTTCAGCTCGACCCACTGTGCGACCAGACCTTCGGGGTCAACGCCCACCGGATCGTAGATGTTCACGTTGAAGACGACCGGATCGGCGGCGGTGGGCACGGTTTGCGGGATCGGCTGATACATCCATGAGTTTCCGGGCGGGGTGTGCGCGGATTGGGCTCCGCCGTCGGGACAGGTGGCGTCCTTTTCCGTGGATAGCTCAACGGGCACGCTGCCGCCTTGCGTCCAGACGAGTTCCATCGCGCCCTGATTAGCGTACGATTCGAAGTCGTCGCAAGCCACGATCTCGGTCGAGACGTTATTGGTGACCGTTTCCGGAACGGACTCAACGCTGTCGACATCGCCGACCGTGTAGTAGGCGGTAACGAGGTCACCCATCACCAGACCACTGACCGAAACGTTACAGCGGTCGGACCCCGGGTCGGGGGTGGCCGAGAATTCAGTCGTACCGTTGACGACCACGGTGACGCTATCCGCGACCGGATTAAGGGCCATCACTAACACGTTCAGGTCGCCCTCGGCCGGCGCCGCGTACATCGCCGGAGCCGGGTAGGCCACCGTCACCGCTTCAGATTCGGCGCTCGTCACGCCATTGACAGTTTGCGTGGCGGTGACCTGGTCGCCGGTGACCAGCGTCACATCCAGACTGACTACGACCGTCTCACCGCCGGGCACGGCCGACCCGGACGGTTCCGGGCTCGCGTTCACGTAGACCTCCACCAGCGAGGCGGTGGCGTACGGTATCGCGAGAACGTCCGCAACCTCGACACTGGTCGACCCGGGCGCGATCGGCACCGATACCGTCGGTGGCGGCGTGGTGTCCGTAACGGCACGCGGGTACGCCAGGTCACTCGTTCCTGCTGGCAGCGTCTGTGACGCCGACAGAGAATGGCCCGGTTCCAACACCAGTCCGCTGAAATCGGTATACGTGTCCGTCGGCGTCCCCGGGTCGCCCCAGGCATCGCCGTTGAGATACAACTGGACCGAAACCGCGTTCGGATCATTGAGGACGCGCACCGTGTCCTGGTCGCCGACGATGATCGGGCCGGCGACTTGCGGCAGCGGGATATCGGGGGCAGTCGGCTGCCCGCGGAGCACCATGTGGAACCGGACGGCGGTTGATGTGTCGGGGATCAGGGCGCTGGTTCCGCACGTCCACCCGACCCGCTGCAACATCCCAATCGACTCGAGTGGCACGCCGTCATACCCCCACTCCAGCCGGTGGCTGGTGGTGCCGTCGTAGGAGGCGGTGGCTGAGAGCTGAGACGAGATCAATCCGAGCTCGTCCGGGCTCTGTCCACGCGCGTATCGCAGGCGGTTGACGCCATCTTCCATATCCAGGATGACTTCACCCGGCTGGCCGAACTCGTCGATGACCTGAA
The DNA here is from genome assembly GCA_030612705.1 of Phycisphaerae bacterium. GTDB lineage: Bacteria > Planctomycetota > Phycisphaerae > UBA1845 > Fen-1342 > JALSRY01. The sequence continues at coordinate 6,051 of JAUWNI010000039.1, forward strand.
CCGAGTCAATGAAGACCTCCCACGGGCCGAGTGCGCCGGGCTCGGCAAGCGTGAACCAGACGCTGTCGATCGTGTAGAACCCGGTGGGCGAGTCGCCGAGCTGACCGTCGCCCAGGAATGGCCCCGGCAGAGTCAGGTCGTCATCATCCAGCGGAACGTCGATGGCCTGCCAGAGGCCATCGCTGACGAAGACGGGTTGACCCTGCGGCTCCCACTTTCCACTCACGACCTCGACGGAAGTCACCCCGACCCATTCCCACTCCGTGCCGTAGGGATCGCAACTCCCTTCGCCGCTTTCGTCCACCAGGAGTGAGAAGGTATAGGGTGGCGGCTCGGGCAGCACCTCAACGCCGTCCGACTGCTCGCTGAGGGTGCCGCCGACGCTCTGGACGGCGGAATATATCTGCCCCGTCACCGCCGGATCGATCGTGAATACCACGTCGTTCGGGTCGCTTACGGTCTCCATCTGTAGAAAGTCGCCGTTCAGGTACAAGAAGACCATTTCAACATCCGTCATCAGGTCGGTAACGATGACTTCGGTGTCGCCGGCAATGATCGGCCAGACGACCGTCGGCGGCATCACCGGATCGGGTTCGGGCGCCTCGAATTGCAGCTCGTCGATGGCCACGTTGATGAAAATTGCCAAGTCGGTGGTGACGTTGACCAAGGCGATGTGTTCGAGTGTGCCGCGGTTGTTTGGGGCGTTCAGGACGCCATCGCCGGTGAAGCCTTCTATCGTGCCACCTTGTGGAACACCGTCTACCGAGACGACGCCGGTGGAGAGGTTCCATTCGAGTTGATAGGCTATCGGGCTTGTTGGTAAGGTGATCGCGGGGATCGGTGCCAGGGCAACGTTTGGATCGTTGGGGTCGAGGACGACGCCGGTGACGCCGACCCACTCGATGTCGCCGCTGATGCCGCCGTCATCCATTTGGGGGACGACCGCGCCGGTTTCCCGGATGCCGAGGCAGATGCCGATCTCGCCCTGGGATAGCTCACTCCGGTTGGTGATTTTGAAGCGGACCTTGCCCTGGGTGTGCAGCGCGGGGTTGGGCCGTTCGGGGCCGTTGAAGGTGGTCAGCCGAACCCAGCCATAGGGATCGATCGGATCAACCCAGTCGAAGAATACCTCCATTGCCGCGACTCCTTCGGTCTGCAAGCCGGCGGCTCGAAAGGCGGCGTTGAAGTCGTACAGGTCCGGGGAGTTGTGGAGGACGTAGTTGCTGGTGGAACCGGACCACTCCGGGATTCGGAACATCTCCTGGGATGTTGCCGGGTCATCGATCGGGTCGTCGTTGAAGCCGACAAGTTCCGAGAGGTATTGTGCCCGAGCCGCCAGTGGGCAAAGCAGGGCGGCCATTAGACTGAACGACACGATTCGTGCATGGCGGGACATTGAATTTTCCTCCAAAAGTATTTCAACGATGGTAGGCGCGCATACCTTCATCCTATCCCCCCGCCCCCCCTCCATTTCCGACGGTTACCCTGCTCGGCGGCCTGATCGCAAGTCAATCTTCGCCCGCGCAAGGCCACAACGAGTACACGCTCCGCTCCGTCAAGCTGATAGACGAAGCGGAGCGTGTCGAGTCATTTTTCGATACCTTCGGGAAACGGTCATACCTATGCCGCAGACACTCCCCGGGGGGTAAAGAAGATCACCCCGCGGAGCTCTTCCCCGGCCTCGAGACCCTTTCCAAATTTATGTCCGACGACGCGCCGCCAACAGGCCGCCCAGCAACAGGAGCGACAACGCGGCCGGCTCGGGTACGCCATCAAAGTGCACGTCGACGCGCGAACTCAGGCCGGAGCCCAACACCACACAGTCGAAGGTGATGCCGGGTGCCCGCGGACCGCTGTAGTCGAGGTTGTCGTTGACGTAGACCTCAACCGTATCAGTCATGATCTTCGCGGTTAGCTTGACCCAGTCCACGACCTTCGGGGTCAGCGTGTTGACCCAATTGTCCCCGGTCAAGATGCGGGCGTTGTAAAGGTTGGTGTCCACACCTGAACTGTTGCAACCAAGCGCGATGAGTTCTTCCAGGTCGCCGTCGCCATAGCCTTCACCAGCGTAGCCGCGAATCTCGATATACTCGCGGGTCCACCAGTCGGTGGCATCGTTCATGTGCATCATGAACTCGAACACCAGGGGGTCTTCGTCGGTACCGGCCATCTCCATGCCGAAATTCTGGTACGCGCGACGCTCGTAATTGCTGTTCGGGCCGAGCGGATTGACCGACTGGCCGTCGCTGTAGCCCATGCTCTGGTCGAGCAATAGCGGGACGGCCGGATAAAGCTGGGTGTAGGCCGCATCGAATGCCGCCTGATCGGCATACGAATCGAAGTCGTCGAACCATGCCACCCCGGCGGACGCCGTCGAGGCAAAAACCAACACGAAACCAAGAGCCAAAAGTCTTCTCATATTCCAACCTCCGTTTGCATAAGGAATCGCGATTTGCCGAACTTTATCTTTCGACTATCGCCGTAATCCTACCCAATTACCCAACGCTTAACCTGTCACATAACCTCGCACTCACCTCTTCTGATGATGCTACCACCCGAGCCGAGGTCTCTCGCCCAGCTATGCTATCTCCGCATTAAAGCTTCCTTCCGGAATTGCGCGCTTTAACCACAACTCATACAGCGCTCTCATGGCACAACATCACCATCCTTGCGCTTATCCACTTATTCTAGCCCTATAGCCGCCTGTCAGCAAGGAAAAACTGTTCCACCTGGTCGCGGGGGGGCCGTGGCACAATCTGCGGTCGCGCGGTCATGCCGTCACCTAGGGACGAAGTGAGCGCAGCCCAGCACGCAGTGCGGGGACTCGTGCGACGCCGAGAAAGCAAGTCCTGTGGGACGACTGAAGCTTCAATCGTCCCTCCAGGACTCAATGGTGCTCTCAACGGTCTACGCCGATCGATTTTTCTCGCGAATCCTCTTGACAGCTTATCCGTTATCGCTAATAATATGTATTAGCGATAAGGAGTGATGCGTGGTTGACGGGAAACCCCAAAGGAACACACGGCAACGCACGGTGGTGCTGGAGGAATTGAAGAAGGTGAGCTGTCATCCGACGGCGGCTGAACTGTACGAGTTTGCTCGGGCGCGCATGCCCAAGATCAGCCTGGGCACCGTTTATCGGAACTTGGAGCTGCTGGCGCAGAACGGCGTGATTCAGAAGCTCCAGATCAGCGGGGCTGAGGATCGGTTCGATGGCAATCCCGAGCGGCACTACCACGTGCGTTGCGTTCGCTGCGGGCGGGTTGATGACGTCCATGGGGTGCCCGGCGATCTGGTAAGGGCTGATTTCCGGACTTTGAGCGGGTACGATATTATCGGTCATCGCCTGGAGTTTGACGGGATCTGTCCAGCGTGCAAAGGGACATTGACGAACGCTGGACACCCCCCGCGAGAGGGGCGGCGGGCGTGAGGATCTGGAGGCCGCCGGACGCCGCGCAATTCATGATGCCCGAGACCACGTGGTGTGCACGACCCCGAACGAGCGTGAGTCCGTAACGCGAATGCGAAGCCTGAACAAAGGGAGACAGAAAAGATGGCAGAACGCGCCAACGCAGCAACATTCAAGGGAAAGCCGCTGACCCTCGTGGGAGCCGAGGTCAAGGTGGGCGATCGGTCTCCGCACTTCAAACTGGTGGGTAACGACCTCTCCGATATCGACTGCACCTCATTCCACGGCAAGGTACGCGTGCTGAGCGTGGCGCCCAGTCTCGACACGCCGGTCTGCGCCGCCCAGACGCGTACGTTCAACAAGGAAGCGATCAACCTGTCGGAAGACGTCGTGATCCTGAGCGTGAGCCTTGATCTGCCCTTTGCGTTGGCCCGATTCTGCGGGGCCGAGGGGATCGAGCGGGTCATTACCGCCAGCGATTACAAGTACCGTAGCTTCGGCGAGGCCTACGGCGTGTACGTGCGTGAACTGGGTCTGCTGGCCCGCGCCGTCTTCGTAATCGACAAGGACGACAAGATCGTGTACGCCGAATACGTCGCCGAAGTGACCAACGAACCCGACTACGCGGCAGCGTTCAAGGCCGTGAAGGCGGCGTTGTAGGAAGCCTGAGTTGCACATGGAATTCGTTTCGGAAAGGAGTCGGAACAATGCTGAACCCGAAGATCGAGGAAGCTTTCAACAGGCAGCTCAACGCGGAGCTTTTTTCTTCTTACCTCTACCTCTCGATGGCGGCTCACTTTGAGTCGCAGAACCTTAAAGGGATGGCGAACTGGATGCGGATTCAGGCCCAGGAGGAGAACGCGCACGCGATGAAGTTCTTCGACTTCATCAACGAGCGTGGCGGCAAGGTGGTCCTGACGCAGATTGATGCACCGAAGTTGGAATGGCCCTCGCCATTGGCGGCGTTCCAGGAGGCGCACCAGCACGAGTGCAAGATTAGCGAGCTGATCAATGGGTTGGTGGACCTGGCCCTCGGCGAGAAGGACCACGCCGCGAACGCCTTCCTCCAGTGGTTCGTCACCGAGCAGGTGGAAGAGGAGGCGTCTGTTCTGGAGATTGCGGAGAAGCTCAAGCTCGCGGGTGATCAGGGAGGTGTGCTGTTCATGCTCGATCGGGAACTGGGCCAGCGTACGCTCCCGGCCGCACCGCCGGCCTAGCCGGCTCTCCGGGAGGGTGTTTCGACACGGATACAGTTGCAGTTCACAACAATAGCAGAAAGGAAAGATCATGCAAAAGAAATGGAAGTGTGTGTGTGGATACATTCACGACGGCGATGAGGCCCCGGCACAGTGTCCCAAGTGCGGAGCACCGGCGGAGAAGTTTACCCTGTTGGACGACAAGGCCGCCACCCTGGTGGAACGGTCGCGGCACACCAACGCTTTGCACGCCCGACTGGCCGATCTGGGCCGGAAGATCGAGCAGGTGTGCAAGGACGGCATCGAGGACAATCTTGATCCCGGCTGTGTGGACGTTTTTCAGAAGTCGCTGGCGCACAGCTACGAGATGATGAAGCTGGCGATGACGGAGATGCAGATTCATGTCGCCAAGGGCAAGTGGGGTTAGTTCCATGGCTGAGGAGTGTTGATATGGCCAAAGAACAACAGGGGTGCGTTCAGACGGCAAAGGGACCGATCGGTCGGTCCGAGAGTGACAAGTCTTCTCACGTTCAACAGACACTTCAACAGGAGGAATCTGAGATGGTCGCACGTGTGGGTAGTCCGGCGCCAGACTTCGAGGCAACGGCGTATGTGGACGGGGCGTTCAAGAATGTCAAGCTGTCCGACTACAAGGGCCAGTGGGTGGTGCTCTGCTTTTATCCCGGCGACTTCACCTTCGTCTGACCGACAGAACTGGCGGCAGTTGCCGCCAAGCACGGAGAGTTCAAGGAACTCGGGGTTCAGGTACTCTCCGCCAGCACGGACAGCCACTTTACCCACAAGATTTGGCAGGAGCAGGAGCTTTCCAAGATGGTCCCGGGTGGCGTTCCGTTCCCGATGCTCTCGGATGCGGGCGGACGGATCGGCAAGGTGTATGGGGTCTATGACGAGAATGCCGGTGTTGACATCAGAGGACGGTTCCTGATCGATCCCGATGGAGTCGTCCAGGCGATGGAGGTTCTGACGCCACCGGTCGGACGCAATGTGGCGGAGTTGATTCGTCAGATACAGGCATTCAAGCACGTACGCGAGACCGGTGAGGCGACGCCCTCCGGATGGACGCCTGGGAAAACCACGCTCAAACCGGGCCCTGATCTCGCCGGTAAAGTCTGGGAAGTGTGGAAACCGGAAATGGCGTCTTAACAACCCGTTTGTCGGATACCAACAAGATCGTTGTTGGCGGCCGATCGTCCAGCACGGCGAGTCTGCGAGCATGCAACGAACAAACGAGAAGGAAATTATTGATCATGAGTACGCTGGTAACCAAGGAAGCGCCTGACTTCACGGCACAGGCGGTCATGCCGGACAACACGTTCGCGGAGCTGAAGCTCTCGTCGTATCGCGGTAAATATGTAGTCTTGTTCTTCTACCCGCTGGACTTCACGTTTGTCTGCCCTTCGGAGATCATCGCCTTCGACAAGAAGCTGGACGCGTTCAAGGAAAGGAACTGCGAGGTCGTGGGCGTCTCGGTCGATTCGCACTTTTCCCACTGGGCCTGGAAGAACACGCCGGTCGAGAAGGGCGGCATCGGCAACGTCCGGTACCCGATCGTGGCGGACATCAAGAAGGATATCGCCCGGTCGTACGACGTGCTCTTCGACGAGTCGGTGGCGTTGCGCGGGCTGTTCCTGATCGACAAGGAAGGCGTCGTGCGCCACTCGGTTATCAACGATCTGTCGCTGGGGCGAAACGTCGACGAAGCCCTGCGCATGCTCGAGGCGCTGCAATTCACCGAGAAACACGGCGAGGTCTGCCCGGCGAACTGGCGGCCCGGCGAGGAGGGCATGAAGCCGACGGCCGAGGGCGTCGCCGGTTACCTGGCCAAGCACGCGAAGTAGCGGCGCGGTCAACCGGTAATAACTCACCCGCTCTTTCAAGGAGAAAGACATGGCGTTGGACACCGTGGACAAGATTCTGGATTTTGCAATTCGAAGCGAAGAACACGCGGCCAGGTTTTACACTAACCTGGCAAACAAAGCGGGCCATGGGCACATGAAGCAAGTCTTTCTCGACTTCGCCGAAGAGGAGCAGGGACACAAAGCCAAGCTCCTGGCGATCAAGGAAGGCAAGCAAATGTTGTCGGTTGAGCAGCGCGTGCTGGATTTGAAGATTGGTGATTATCTGGTCGAAACCGATCCCTTTGACGAGCTCGACTATCAGAAGGCTCTCATCCTGGCTATGAAAGCCGAAAAGGCCGCCTTCAAGGTGTATCACGATCTGGCCTCGGCGACCGATGATCCCATGCTCAAGGCGACGCTTTTGGAATTGGCCCAAGAGGAGGCCAAACACAAACTGCGGTTTGAAATCGAATATGATGACAATGTACTCAAAGAGAACTGAGGTATTCTACCTCAATGGCAACAGACATCAGGGGACTAGTTCATGGTCGACGGACAAACGAATCTCGCGGACGGTTTGCGGAAAGCCATCAAGGCCGAAAGGGACGGACACTGCTTTTACAGTATGGTTGCCAATACCAGTGTAGATCCCAAGGCAAAAGAGGTATTTGCGCAACTCGCCGCCGAAGAGTTGGATCACATGCACTTTCTCACGCGACATTATGAATGCGTGCTGAAGACCGGAAAGCCCGACCAATCCGCCAAGCTTGGCTCCCGGGCCGACGTTTCCGGGCTCTCGCCGATTTTCTCCGACGGCATCAAGGCGCGCATTAAGGAGGCCCACTTTGAAATGAGCGCTTTGTCTATTGGTATTCAACTCGAGGCGGATGCCATGAAGTTCTACAGGTCGCAAGCCGAGGCGGCGGTCGACCAGGAGGTCAAGCAATTCTATTCTGAATTGGCCGAGTGGGAGTCGGGCCACTACCAGGCGCTGCTGAGACAGCAAGAGGAATTGAAAGAGGATTACTGGTCGGCGAGCGGCTTTGCCGCTTTCTAAATACCTTCTCAAGATCATGCGACATGAAGAGCCTCGGGCTTCAGCCCGTCCGGTGGTTCGTTCTCACAGAAGTGTCACGATATCATGATTAGATATTTCGATTAGGAATCCGGAGCCAAAGCAACGGAGATAAAGCATGGGCACATTGAAAGGTAGCAAAACCGAGAAGAACCTGCTTACCGCGTTCGCCGGTGAATCGCAGGCCCGTAACCGCTATACCTACTTCGCCAGCAAGGCGAGGAAGGAAGGTTTTGTCCAGATAGCGGACATCTTCGAGGAGACCGCCGACCAGGAGAAGGAGCACGCCAAGCGGCTGTTCAAGTTTCTCGAAGGCGGAGACGTGGAGATTGCGGCGGCATTCCCGGCCGGCATGATCGGGAGCACCGCGGAGAACCTCAAGGCCGCGGCCGGCGGCGAGCATCACGAATGGGAGAGCATGTACCCGGAGTTCGCCGCGACCGCCCGCGAGGAGGGCTTTGCCGAGATCGCGAACGTCTTCGAGGCCATCGCCGTGGCCGAGAAGCAGCATGAGAAGCGCTATCTCGATCTGCTGGCGAACGTGAAAGGCGGCACGGTCTTCAAGAAGAAGGCAAAGGTCGTTTGGCGCTGCCGCAACTGCGGTTACCTTCATGAAGGCGAGGAGGCGCCGGGCAAGTGTCCCGCGTGCGCCCACCCCCAGGCGCACTTCGAGCTGCTGGCGGAGAATTGGTAGGTCGGGTAGTCCCGGCCGCATGGCTCGGTCATGAGTGCCAGATGAAAAGGTATGCGTGCACAGTCTGCTCGTACGGTTATGATCCGGCCCTGGGCGACCCCGAGAACGGCATCCCGCGCGGCACGCCGTTTGAGGATCTGCCGGAGGACTGGCGCTGCCCGTGGTGCGGGGCGAAGAAGTCGGAGTTCGTGCCGGAGCAGGAACCGCCGAGCGAAGTACACAAGGAACGCGCATGAACCGAACACTGCGAGAGAACATCGACTGGGTCGGGCACGTGGATTGGACGGTGCGCGACTTTCACGGCTATGACACCGCGCGCGGTGCCACTTACAACGCCTATCTCGTCCGCGACGACCAGACGGCCCTGATCGACGCCGTCAAGGCACCCTACGCCGACGAGCTGCTTGGGAGCATCGCGGCGCTGACGGATCTGTCAGGCGTCAAGTTCGTGGTCTGCAACCATGCCGAGCCGGACCATGCCGGCGGCTTGCCGCGGGTGATGGCGGCTTTGCCGAACGCGGCGCTGGTGTGCGACAAAAAGTGTGCGACCGCGCTGTCCCAGCACCACGACACGACCGGCTGGAAGATGCGGATCGTTGCCACCGGCGATACGATTTCTCTCGGTCGGCGGACGCTTCAGTTCCTCGAAACGCCGATGGTGCACTGGCCCGAGTCGATGTTCACGTACGTGCCCGAGGAGAAGTTGCTCTTCTCGATGGACGCCTTCGGACAGCACTACGCCACCTCGCAGCGCTTCGACGACGAGGTACCCCTTGGTACCGTCATGGAAGAGGCCAAGATTTACTATGCCAACATCGTCATGCCTTTTGGCAAACAGGTGGCGGCGCTGCTCAAGAAGACGGCGGGTCTCGACATCGGGATGATCGCGCCCGCGCACGGCGTGATCTGGCGCAAGCACATCCCGGTGATTCTTGAGGCGTACCAGAACTGGGCCGACTGCCGGCCCAAGCCGAAGGTGCTGGTCATTTATGACACGATGTGGGACAGCACCGGCCGGATGGCGCGGGCGATCCTGGCTGGAGCGTCGCAACCCGGTGTGGAAGCTCAGCTCATTCACATCCGCCACTCGAGCCTGACCAGAATTGCGACCGAGGTGCTCGACGCGGCCGCGGTCGCGTTCGGTTCCTCAACGCTCAATCAAGGCCTGATGCCGATGGCCGGGGCGGTGCTGACGTACCTGAAGGGGCTGCGACCCGTCGGCAAAGTCGGTTTCGCGTTCGGCTCCCACGGCTGGAGCGGGGGCGGGCCGGAAGCGGTGAACGAATACCTGCGGGCCATGAAATGGGAGGTCCCGCGAGAGCCGCTCAAGGCGCAGTACCGGCCAACGCCGAACGTGTTGGACGAATGTCGCGCGGTCGGCGGGATGCTTGCGGAGAAGGCGCGGGAGATGGCCGCCGACCGCAAGGTGGGCGGGAGACAATGTAACGAGCCCTAACTGACAACCAGTGGAGAACACGAGATGAAGAAGTACGTCTGCGAACCCTGCGGCTATGTCTACGATCCCGAGGAGGGCGATCCCGAAAACGGCATCGACGCGGGAACCCCCTTCGAGAAACTCCCCGACGACTGGGTCTGCCCAGTCTGTGGTGTGGGTAAGGATGAGTTTTCGCTGGAGGAGTAGTACTACAACGCTAGAAACCGCCAAGACTCCAAGAGCGCCAAGTGCGCCAAGAGGCTGAGTGCGAAGTGCTTCAGCGGCCCGGGACGGGGGCCGCGCGTATGGCGGTTGCGCAACGGAAGCACAAACCCGGGGCAGCACTCCGAAGTCCTACTGGTACAGCGGCTTACAGGGTTGTAGACAGGTTTTCTTTGCGTGCTTGGCGCTCTTGGTGTCTTGGCGGTTGGTATTAGTAGCGTTGTAGGATTAACTGCATCCCGTCTAGTTAACAACCCGTTGTCCCCAAACGGTTTGACGCCGTCGGCCGCTTGATCGTCGAGCGGGTTTGGCGTACCGTGTTACGAAACCTCTGCCGATATCGATAGTTGCAGAGGAATCGTAACAAGATGCTATATGGCTACGGCGCCACAGGCAGAACGGCTGCTTCGTTACGCCCGCGCGATCTGGACCGGCTACGCATTCCGCGTACGACACTGAAGCGGCTTTTTTTATGAAGGGCAGCTCATTCGCCGGTCGCGCGGCGTATACACGGTGCCGGAGCACGAGCCGACCGAACACACGGATCTGGCCGCGGTCATAAAGCGGGTGCCGAAGGCGATAGTGTGCCTGCTCTTGGCGTTGCGATTCCACGAACTCACGACGCAGAACCCGTTCGAGGTCTGGATCATGATCGACCGGACGGCATGGCGCCCGCAAATCGACCATTCGCCACTACGTGTCATTCGTGCATCGGGCACAGCGCTGAAGGAGGGCGCTGGCTTTCATCGGATCGAAGGTGTCCTGGTGCGCGTCACCGATCCAGCCAAGACCGTGGCTGACTGTTTCAAGTATCGCAGCAAGGTCGGCACGGACGTCGCGGTCGAGGCGCTTCGCGATTGCTGGCGGCAACGCAAGGCGACGATGGACGAAATCCACCGCTACGCGAAAATCGACCGCGTGGCCAAAGTGATGCGCCCGTACATGGAGTCGCTAGTATGACGGACAAGCCGGTCACCAACGTGGCGGCCCCCGTCCGCCGCCGTCTGCTGAACCTGAGCCACGCCCGCGGATCCGGGTCTACTTTGATTGAAGGGCACCGCCCATGAAGGTCTTCGCCGCCCAATTCAGCTCTTTCGTTAGCAGCCGCCAGGGGCTGCGCAACATCCGTCTGCTGCTGAAGATGCTGGCCGTCCTGGCCCTTCTAGTCACTATATACAGCGTGCTGTTCCATTACATCATGGTCTGGGAGTACCGACATCACGAACAGCGCATTCAATACAGCTGGGTAACGGGTTTCTACTGGACACTGACGGTGATGTCGACGTTGGGCTTCGGCGATATCACGTTTCAGACCGACCTGGGTCGCGTGTACTCGATGGTCGTGCTGCTGTCCGGCACCATGTTCATGCTCATTCTGCTGCCGTTCATGTTCATCCAGTTCTTCTATGCGCCGTGGGTAGAGGCGCAGGCCGCCGCCCGGGCGCCGCGCTCTCTCCCGGAGAACACAGCCGGACACGTGCTGCTGACGAACTATGATCCGGTCACCACTGCGCTGATCAGCAAGCTGAATCAGTTCGGATACCCCTACTCGCTGCTGGTTCAGGAGCTGGACGAGGCCTTGCGACTTCACGACCTGGGAATCAACGTGGTTGTGGGCGACCTCGATGACCCGGATACCTATTCGCGCACCCGGGCCGACCGGGCCGCGCTGGTGGCCACCACCGCGAGTGACACGATCAACACCAACGTCGTGGTCACCGTGCGCGAGATCGCGCCGCACGTGCCCATCATCGCCACGGTCGAGGACCCGGCCGCCACGGACATCCTGCAACTGGCGGGCACGTCGCACGTGTTGCAGCTCGATGTGATGATGGGCGGGTCGCTCGCTCGCCGCGCGATTGGCGGCGACGCCATGACGCACGTGATCGGGCGGGTGGAGCAGCTCTTGATCGCCGAGGCCAACGCCTCCCGGACGCCACTGGTCGGCAAGACCCTTCGTGAGAACCGGGTTAACGAGCTGGGTGTGACGGTGGCCGGCATCTGGGAGCGTGGGCGTTTTGAACCGGCGGGCCCGGAGACGCGGATCACGGAGCATACCGTGCTCATGCTCGCCGGCTCACAGGAGCAGCTCCTCAACTACGACGAGCAATTCGCGATCTACAACGTGTCCGCGGCGCCGGTTCTGGTCATCGGCGGCGGTCGGGTCGGATGCGCCACGGCACGAGCGCTCGCCGATCGCGGCAACGACTTCCGAATCGTGGACCGCAATCCGCCGATCGACTTGGATTCGGAACGGCTCGTCCTCGGCAGCGCGGCGGAACTGGAGGTTTTGGAGAAAGCCGGCATTCAGAAGACGCCAACGGTGATCATCACGCCCGGCGACGACAACACGAACATCTACCTGACGATCTACTGCAGGCGCCTGCGTCCGGACGTGCAGATCATTAGCCGAGCGACGTTGGAGCGTAACGTGGCGACCCTGCATCGAGCCGGCGCCGACTTTGTCATGTCGTACGCATCGATGGGGGCCAATGCGGTCTTCAACCTGCTCAAGCGCAGTGACATCCTGATGGTGGCCGAGGGGCTGGAAGTGCTGAAGATTCGCATACCGGCCAGCCTTCGGGGCAAGAGCCTGGCGGAATCGTCCGTCCGCGCGAAGACGGGGTGCAGCGTGATCGCGATTAGCAAGGACGGCGCGATGGATATTAATCCCGATCCGCATGCGCCGTTGCCCGCGAAGGCCGAGATGGTCCTGATTGGAACCGTGGAAGCCCAAAGGCGATTCTTGGAAGTCTATCGCGACTCGTTGCGTGCTTAGTACTACAACGCTAGAAACCGCCAAGACTCCAAGAGCGCCAAGAGCGCCAAGAGGCTGAGTGCGAAGTGCTTCAGCGGCCCGGGACGGGGGCCGCGCGTATGGCGGTTGCGCAACGGAAGCACAAACCCGGGGCAGCACTCCGAAGTCCCGCTTTTACAGCGGCTTACAGGGTTGTAGACAGGTTTTCTTTGCGTGCTTGGCGCTCTTGGCGTCTTCTATGAAGCCGGGCCTGTCAAGCTGTTAATCGGCGTGATGGGATCAACCTTCTATCCGGGTCTTGCACGTGGTTTGCATCGCATGCCGACGTGCCCCATTCAACTATGCGGTGACGACGGATTCTTGGCGGCGGGCTTGTGCGTTCGGTCAACCGGAGGTAGAACGCGCGCAAGGGTGCATTGTGGCGAATCGCCGACCACGCCGCCTGGTTCAACGCCTGCCGCAACGACCGCCGACCCTGTTTGCTGATCCGGCCCTGACGGTCCATCTTGCCCGATTGATACCGCCGCGGCGTGAGCCCGGCGTAGGCCGAGACCTGTCGCCGACTCGTAAAGCGACACGGATCGTCCAACGCGGTCACGATCGCCTCGGCCGTTCGCCAGCCGACCCCCGGGATGCTCTTGACCAAGACCGTTCGGGTATCGCCCTGGGCCAGCTTGTCCAGCTTGGCGTCCATCGTTCGAATCAGCTCTTCCAAGTGATCCAGTCGCTGCAGCTCTATATCGAGCATGCCACGCCAGAGCTCGATCGGCGCGCACACGTCCAACGGCCGCGCCAAGGACCAGAGTTCCACTCGCGCCACTTCGGTCCAGGCCTTCTTGCCGGCGGGCAACCGCTGTTCTTCCGGGCGCAGCAACGCTAGAATCCGGTTCTTGCAGCGCGTCCGCTCGCCGACCAGGGTCTGCCGATGCTCGACCAGTCGTCGCCACTGCCGCATCGCCGGCGGCGGAATGTGTACGCGGTTGATCTGCCCCAACGCCGAGAGCCGGGCCAGCTTGAGGGCGTCGTCGCGATCCGTCTTGCGTTTGACGTTCTTCCACTTCCACGCGTCCTGGGTGGTGTCGGCGACCTCGACGTCGATTCCAAGTTCCAGGGCCAGGTCGTGCACCGACGCCGCCAGCGGGCAAATCTCCACGACGACCCGTTCGGGACGCCGCCGGGTCAGCACGCCCCGCAACTGCTTCGCCCCCATCGTGAAGGCGCCCAGCTCGTACTCGCCAGTCTGGCTGTCGAAATCACAAAACACCGACTTGTCTTGTCCAAGATCAATCGCCAAAATCCGCATGGCCGGGTCTCCTGTAAGATGTTTCAGACATCCTTGTGCCGCCCCAGCGGCGAGCCCGTCGGTGGTAGTAAACCACCCGGAGGCCCGGCTTCATAGTTTCTTGGCGGTTCAAATCGTCTCGGCAGTCCCTGGAAACCTCGGAAGAACCTTTATTTAGCGGGGATCGGTTCGGATGTCCGTGGTGGCTCGGACAGTGCCGTTTCCGTCCACTCGACGATGCGCTCGGCTTGCAGACGCATCACGACCCGCAGCAAATGCTTGTGCCCGACCGGGAAGACCAGACGTTCCACATCGCCCATCCGCGCGAACAACAGCTCGCCCATCGCCCCCGGCACGACCTGATCGTAGGCCGCGTGGTACATGAGAACCGGCATCTCGGTCAGGGCCGCGACGGTGTGGTAGGGGTCGAGCCGTACTTGCTCGAGGTACGCCGCGTAAAGCTGCCGCCAATCTTCCGGCCGCGGTTCGTCGCCGACCCACTCCAGCTTGATCCCGATGTCGGGTTTATGCGTGCGGCGGGCGATTTCGAGCAGGTTCGCGCCACCGGCGACGAGCACCGCCGCCTGAAAGCGGTCGGGCATTCGCGCCGCCACCGCCGGCAACGCGATCGCGCCGATACTGAATCCCATCACGGCCGTCGGCGTTTGTGGAATGTCCGTCCGGTGCTCGGCCAGGTACTGCAACACCGCCTCCAGCGAATACGGCCAATCCGCTAATTCGTCGTCGAAAACCAACGCGATTTGCCCCGCCGTCTCGATGAGGTGCTCGCCGCGCTCGATTTCGAACGTTATGGGATCCTGACGACGTTGCAGGAAGCGGCCCGTGCTGGAAGCACTCAGAACTGCCCATCCACGTTTCAGCAACGCTCGCCCAACGTATTTATTCCCGCCCAGATGAACGATCAACCCGCGCGCCGATCCGTCTTTCGGTTCATACAGATGCCAAGGCACACCCGCCCGCGGGTCGTCGAATGTAATCCGTTTCGGCAGCCGAGTTCGACGACGGTCGAGGCGTTCGCCTGCTCGTGCGAGCGGCGAGTAGGAGATAAAGACCAGTTCGGTCTCTCGTGTGGAAGCGACAGATTCGTCAGGCTTATCGCTATCCAGCTCCAGAACAATACCCAGACCGTACGCCACACAGCGAACAACACGGATCGGCGTTCCCGACTCCTCTTCCCGCTCGGATAACAGTACGTCCGGCACGTCGGCGGCAAGACGCTCAAGACCGACGGTAATGCGCGGCGGCCAATCCGCCTCCGCGACCAGGCTTGCAGAGCCCCCGCGGCGTGCTTGCGTAGCGCAGCCGTTCGAGAAAGCGACCGCTATCAAACCTCCCACCAGCAAGGCGGGAAAAGCGGACATTCTACTTTTTGTGTATGAGATCGTTGCCATCTCGGGGATTATCTCGCATAAAAAGTAGAGTGTCCCCCTTCTTCCCATTACGGTTGTTGCTTCGGTTTGGGTTTCTGTTCCGGCGAATCTGAGGTCTTAACCTTTACCGCCGGAGCGGCGTCTTTGCGCTGGGACCGTGTCGGCAAACGTTCGAGCCGTCGCTTGAGCTGATTGAACAAGCGCTCCCGCTCGAGCTCGTGTCTCGCGGTTCGTTCGCGCAGAGCGGCCTGTGCCCGTTCGTTTTTCGAATCGCCCGCCTTTCCGCGCAGCGTTTCCATCTGCCGCTTGAAACGTCGGTCGAAGACCTCGTCCCGTTCCTTGGCATCACGGTAAATCAACCACGCCCGCTGCTGCTGCTCGTCGTTCAAGTGGTACTTCCGGATAAACGCCCGAACATACCGCGCCCATTCGTCGTCGACTTTCGGACCCTTTGTTGCCGACGTCGGCTTCGGCGTGTCGGCTACCTTCAGCTCGGCTTCACCCGCCGGTTGCTCGGCACCGGCGCGCGGCCGGCCGGACGCTTTACCACTTGCCGCCTCGGTTGCCACCGGCTCGCCCTGCATCTGGATCGGATCCTGTTCCATACCCCAATCTCGCGGCTCCCACTCGCCACGCTTCCATTTCTGCCCCATCCGGTCGAAGTCAAGCATGCGTTTGTCGCCGGCGGTAAGATCGCGCTTGAGCAACTCCCGCTGTTCCGGGTCCAACTCTTTCATAAACTCATCCGCCGCCACCTTCACACTTTGACGCGCATCCAGAAAAACCGGCTCGGCCAACTCCACCCAGCGGGCGACCTGCTCGGGCGTAAACGGCTCGCCCGCCGCCCGCGTCTGAATCGCCTCGGTCGCATATTCCATGATCCGGTCGGCGTGTCGCGAGAACAGACCCACGTTCAGCCGAAAGACATGCCCTTGCAGCGACGCCATCTGATCCTCGTCCAGCAGATAGCGGTCGCCGACCATTTCCATGAATTTGTCGATGCGCTCCTGGGGGGCCCACGGCGGGATCGCACCGATCTCGCGAACCATCTCGAGCGAAAACAGATCGCTCTCGGTGTCCCAGTCGTTACGCTCGTATACGCGTTCCATCGCGTCGAGGATGTAGCTGTAATGCTCCTCCCAGTTGCCCAGTTCACGGGTGGCACTGATCAGCTCCGACGCCTTTTCCCGCAACACACGCAGCCGACTGCGCCGCGACTCCGGCGTCTGCTCGTCGGGTTCCTCCACGAACTGCCCTAACGCGGCCGCGTGCCCCAGCAACAGCCCGACGATCAACCAAGCTCTCATTCGATAGCTCCGTCCCAAAGGACCTATCAGTCCGCCGCAAAAGTCATGTAGCGGCCTGCGCCTCGCGGGCCGAACACCCAAAGCGGCGTTTCCGGCCTATTACGGCCGGCGAGGCGCCGGCCGCTACAGTCTATGGGCGCCGCCGACTTTTGCAGCGGACTGCTATGCTCACGGCACTATTGTTCGCGGAGATCAAGCACGATTCAAGCGCATCGGCCACACGATTTGTGGAAACACCGCGGCACGTGTATTCTGCGTCGTTTCCAACGAAGGATATCGCAAGACTATGTCTCAGACCAACGTCCTGATCCTCCGAGCCGCGGGCACCAACTGCGATCTCGAAACCCAGCACGCCTGGGAACTGGCCGGTGCCCGTGCCGAACGCGTCCATCTCCGCCGACTGATCGAACAGCCGCGTCTGCTCGACGAGTACCAGATCGTCACGCTCCCGGGCGGGTTCAGCTACGGCGACGACATCGCGGCCGGCCGCATCTTCGCCGCCCAACTCCAACGCCACCTGATCGAGCAACTCCGGGCGTTCATCGACGCCGACAAGCTCGTGCTCGGCATCTGCAACGGCTTTCAGATCCTCGTGCGGGCCGGCCTGCTGCCGAACCCGCAACGTGTCGAGGGTGCTGAGCCGGAAGGTGGAAACGGGGCGGTGTGTACGGTCACGGACAACGACCCGCCGGGTTTCCAGGACCGCTGGGTCACGCTTTTCGCGCATGACTCGCC
Organism: Phycisphaerae bacterium; assembly: GCA_030612705.1. Taxonomy (GTDB): domain Bacteria; phylum Planctomycetota; class Phycisphaerae; order UBA1845; family Fen-1342; genus JALSRY01. The sequence continues at coordinate 23,414 of JAUWNI010000039.1, forward strand.
CTGCGTTTTCACCGAGCCGAACCGTATCTACGAAATGCCGATCGCCCACGGCGAGGGCCGGGTGGTCTTCTCCAACGGCAAGAGTCTCGAACGGATCATCGAGGACGGCCAGAACGCATTGTGCTACGTCCCGCCCGGCGTCCCGCCCGACGAGGCCGTCACCATGGCCAACGAGATCACCTGGCTCGGCGGCCGCGACAAGTCGCCGACCGGTGCCGCTTCCTACAACCCCAACGGCAGCCACGCCGACATCGCCGGCCTGTGCGACCCCACCGGCCGCGTCCTCGGCCTGATGCCCCACCCCGAACGCTTCGTCACCCGGACCCAACACCCGAGCTGGACATCGCAGCCAAAGCGTGAAGCCGGCGACGGCCTGGCAATGTTCCAGCAAGCGGTGAAGTACTTCCAGTAGGTCGCGTCATCGACCCGAGCAGTCCGCCGCAAAAGTCATGTAGCGGCCTGCGCCTCGCAGGCCGTACGCGAGGGTGCCCCATCCCGTTCCGAGTGCCTGTCTGGCAGGCACTCGGTCGGGGTGGGGGACCGATTCGAGGGAGCAAGGTCGGTGTAGGTTCGAATCAGTCCCCCATCCCCTTAGCCTGCCCTCCCGGCAGGCGAAAAGGGATGGGGCACCCCCGCCTCGCAGGCCGTACGCTCAATGCGGCGGGTGGCCCGTCGCTTCAGCGGCGGGGGACACGAATGGACGGTCGATTCGTGTTCCCCACGGCTAAAGCCATGGGCCACCCGTCCAGAGTTCAAAGTGCAAAGTTCAAAGTGGGTATTCTCAACGGCGCAGCCCAGCACTAATCCCCAATCGTCAATCGTCAATCCCCAATCGTCAATGTCCCTTTGGTTGCGGCCAACAGCCGCGCTAAGCTTTGCCGCGTCGTAACAGCAGGAACATTCCGCTCACGAGCAATCCCAACGATCCAGGCTCGGGGGTCGTGAGCGTAAAATCGACGCCGGTATTGTAGAAGTGGCAGTCCGGGTCGAATCCGAGTCCGATCCGCCCGTCGGCAAGGTAGGCGTTCAGCGATGCCAGGTCGTTCTGCGTGAACTCGTAGACGAGGTCCAGAGGTTCAGTCGTCAGGTTCTCGTACGTTACCAGGTGGCTGTGCGGCCCAATAAATGCCGTCTCGAAGTAATCGCCCCCGCCCTGGTTGTCGACAATCTCCTGTTCGCCCAGCTCGGTCCAGTCCAGCAGGTGGTTGTACAAGACGTTGGCATTGTTGTTCCAGTTGCGAATCTGGTGAAACGTCAGACTCGCCGCGATCGCGGTCTCGCCCTGGTCAAGCGGCACGTCGATGCCCCACACGTAAGCCCTGTGGTGATCCAGATCATTCAAATCACCCGAATCCGGCGTGAAAGTATAGACCGTGTCGGCGTTGACAATGCACGATGCCGTCAAGAGAACGACCAGTAGCGTGAATACTCTTTTCCCGACCATCTTCCTTCTCCTCCACATGCGCCGGGACGGCGACCCCGCCCCTTCCCCTATTCACCCCTTTTCCTATTCGAGCGTAGGCCTGTTGATCGACGAAGTCTTTTGAAGCGGATTTTGTAATGCGGCTATTTCGCGGATCTCGGCACGTTGCCGATAAAACGTCCTGCCGGAAAGGGAAAGTAACACAGCGCGGCCTTTGGCCGCAACCAAAGGGACCAAGGGGCCGAGGGTCCGAGGGTCCAAGTGGTTGGGTGGCCCATGGCTTTAGCCGTGGGGGACACGAATCGACCGTCCATTCGTGTCCCCCACCGCTGAAGCGACGGGCCACCCATGCAACGAAAATCTTCGCGAACCGCGAAGAGATCGGCCGTTAACAGTGTCGGGTGCGGCTTGCCGCACCAACCCCGGGTCCACATTCAAATGGTGCGTCAAGACGCACCCTACACCGCTATTCAAGTGACCCTCGTCCGGCCGGAGAATCTGCATTCCTCGCCCGAATGCGATCGAGGGCCTGGCCTCTTCGCCCCAAGGGCGCGCGTTTGTTCGCCCGGTGGGCGTACGCTTCTTCGCCCGGAAGGCGCGCGATGGTTGCCAGGGACTTAAGTCCCTGGTTGGTGACCTTTTCCTCTTTTTTTCTTCCGCCCGGTGGGCGGGCGTTTCTTCGCCCGGAGGTCACACTCTTCGCCCGGAGGGCGCGCGATGGTTGCCAGGGACTTGAGTCCCTGGTTGGTGGCCTTCTCCTCTTCTTCTTTTCCGCCCGGAGGGCGGCCGAGGTTTGACTCGCGAGCGTCGTCCGTCCTCCGGACGGAAGTGGAAAAAGGGGGGGCTCTTCGTCCCAGAGGCTGAAGCCTCTGGCAACGAACGTGCGCCCTCCGGGCGAAGAATCGCGAGGCCGAATGGATACGTGGAACGGCGTTTAACCGCTGCCCGGCGCCCGATGTCGGCGATCGTCGGTCGGCGCCGGCCTGACGGCCGGTCCTTGGGGCTTCGCCCCAAACCCCACCAGGGGCTCCGCCCCTGGACCCCGACTTCTTTCCCCTCCTGAAAAGGAGGGTACGGAGAAAAACATGAAACGCTGAATTCCACTGGACACGGAGAGTTCTATCATGGATACGCGGCTTTCAAGCAGTGCCCTTCGAGGACCTTTCGAGGTCGCACTGCTCAAGGGCAGTGGCACACCGTCAGTGACACCCGCCCATCGGGACGCAAGATGCGTCCGAGAATGGCTCTTTGACGGAAGGTGCCTTTCACGTTAATATAAGGGTAACAATTCGAGCGATTGCACACGTCATGGGAGAAACAGGATGAATGCCAAGATACTCGCGTTTTCTGTGATGGCTTGGGCTGCTTTCCTGCTGGCGGGGTGCCCGCAGAACGATCTCGGACAGCAGTCTGACAGCCTTCACGAAACGGCTGACATCGACGAGTCGTCTGTGCCCGGAGACTCGGCGCAGGACGCCAGCCAAGAGCCGCCGGAAGTCCCGGCCAGCACGGTTCTGCTCAACGGCAGCACTTTCGGCGATGGGTTGGTTTACATCGATCCGCTGGGCGAAGCTGGCGACCCAATGGGCTTCATATACCCTGTTGGATCGACGATCACGCTCATGGCCGAGGCCAATCCGGGTTGGTTCTTCGTGGCGTGGGGCGGAGACGTGGAATCTTTGGAGCCCACAATCCAAATCACCCTTACGAGCGACACACATATCGTCGCGCTGTTTGAACAGTTCGCACCGCCACCGGCGCCGGTGTTCTTCGGCGCCATCCTCGTAGCCGCAGACGGCACTTTTCTCGGGAACATCAACAATAACCCGTTTGACTTAGACAGCTTGTCGAATTCGTTCGGGACATACGGCAATCCGTTCAGTTCCCTCTCGATCTGGAACGAATTCGCGACGTATGGCAATCCGTTCAGCACGTACAGCCCATACAACAGTTTTACATCGACGCCGCCTGAAATCTACATAGATGGAGTGTTCTACGGCTATCTCACGAAAAACGCGTTTCTGCTAGGGGTAACCGTTGATCCTGATGCGCTTGCGGCAGAAATCGGGCGTTTCGACGTCATTCGGTGAACCAGTTCCGCGCCATATGCCGCGACAGCAGTACGTTGGGTACGTGCTTTTCCCGTAGGCGGTCCATGCGAACAAGGCAGGACTAATCATGCGAAAACTGTCCGGAACGTGTCTCTGTTTGGCTCTGGTTGCAGGGTGCGTCTCTGACCAGGCCCACCGCTACTACGCGGACGCGAGGTATCCGGCGAGACCGGTTGATGAAGTTGAGGTGCTCCGGGAAGCTCCGTCTCGCGCCTACGATGTTATCGCCGATTTTCAGGCTCGCGGCGCCTCCCTCAAATACATGCGCAAGAAAGCCGCGGATATCGGGGCAGACGCCGTGATCGTTGGCACGTACGGTGGCTATCGATCGAAGAGTGACACATGGGCAAGTGAGGATAAGTACTCAGACACGTATTCTCGAATAACCGGTACGGCCATTAGATACAAGAGGTGAACGCTATGACACGCACATCAGTGCTCGGGATTCTCACGCTCGGTGTACTGCTCGGATCCGGGTGTGCGACGGTCGACGTAACCAAGACCGCAAAGGGCTTCTTCTCGGCGACCAGGGCGGACGACGTTGAAATCCTCATGACCCTGCCCCCGCGCGCGTACGTCGAGCTCGCCACAGTATCGACAACGAACTGGAAGCCGGCGGAGACGGCGAAGATGCACAACGCGATGCGTGCCAAGACCGCACCGCTGGGAGCGCATGCGGTTGTCATAATGGAATCTGGCATTATCCGCACGCAAAACGCAAATTGGATGTGGTCCACAGGCGTAGCACTTCGCTACAAATCTGACGAAGAAGACGAGGCCACCCCGCAGGATTAGGGTGGGTCCGACTGCTCTGTGAGCAATGTTTGTCGCATCGACTGTGTGCCATGGTGGAGCACTGATGACACAGCAGTGGCACACGTCATGCTACACGTCCTGAACCCTGCCAAGAAGTTCGTAGGCTGCGTCCTTTGACGCACCATTCAAATGCGGACCTGGGATTCGTGTGCCCGAAGATAGGCGGTCAGGAACCCTCTTCTCACGGGCCGGCCAGCAGCGATTCGAGTTCGGCGAAGTCGGCGAAGTCTACGTCCTGACCGACGACGAAATCCGCATCGTTGAGGAGGCAACGACTTGAGTGAAGCAGCGCCGCAGATTCGGCATTACTTCGTGGATGAAGCGGGGGACTTGACGCTCTTCAACAGACGCGGGCAGATCATCGTCGGTCAGCCCGGTGTTTCACGGTGCTTCATGGTCGGTGTCGCTCACGTGCCGGACCCGGTCGCCGCCGGCCGGGCGCTGTCCGACCTACGCGCCGAATTGCTGGCCGATCCGTATTTCAACAACGTGCCTTCGATGAGGCTCGAAGCGGGAAAGACGGCAAAGTGCTTTCACGCAAAGGACGATCTGCCGGAAGTGCGCCGCGAGGTCTTCAAGCTCCTGCCGAGACTCGGGGCCAAGGTTCAGGTGGCCGTTCGACGCAAGACCCAACTCGCCGAGGCCGCCCGGCTCATGTTTCGGGCGAGCGGTCGCCGAATGCCCGAACACGATATCTATGACGACCTGGTGAAACGCTTATTCAAGAACCTGCTTCACAAGGCGGACCAGAACCGCATCCTGTTTGCAAGACGCGGCAAGTCGCTGCGCCAGGACGCCCTCGAACGAGCGATCCGCAAGGCACAACGGAACTTCGAGTCAACTTACGGCATCTCGGCTGATCGACCGACGACGCTGCGGTCGAATTACCCGTCGGAGTCCGCCGGTCTGCAGGTCATCGATTACTATTTGTGGGCCCTACAGCGGCTCTACGAACGTGGTGAGGACCGGTTTTTCCAGTTGCTCGCCGATGATTTTCGGCTGATCATGGACCTGGACGACAATCGCAACAAGCCATACGGCGAGTGGTATAGCGATCATAACCCATTGGAATGGCAGAAGATAGCGCCCGTAGCGGACTAGGTTCCGGCGGATAGACCACCAGAACACACGGCATGAAGCCGGCGTTCGTCCGCTATGGACCTGAAAGAAGCATAGCACACAGGCGCGAACATGCAAATGGTCCCTGTAGAGAATGGCATTAACTTAGGGCGCAACCTCTTGATCCAGCAGGGCTTTGCGTAGCAAGGCGCGTGGTTGTGTCATGAGCGGATCCTCTTTCGGCCGGCGTTTGCGGATATAAGGGGGCAGGAACCTTCTTCTCAGTAACCCGGGCCGGCCAGCAGCGATTCCAACTCGGCGAAGTCGGCGAAGTCCACGTCCTCGTCCAGGTCGAAATCGAAGAGTACGCACTGTCCGGCTAATGGTCCCGCCGATTGGCCGGTGAAGCAGTTTTGGAATTCCGCGAAGTCTACCAGATCGACATCGCCGTCGTGGTCGGCGTCGCCGGTGACGTGCGTGAAGACGTAGGCCGTCCCGTTGTAGTTGTTGTTGAAAGGCGTGCCGAAGAGGATTTCGTCCAAGCCGTCGCCGTTGACGTCCGAGGCCGCCAGCGAAAAGCCGATGCGGTCTTGCGGGGCGCCCAGGATGCGCAGATCGGTATCGACATTGGCGGTGAAGGCGGCACCCATCGTGAAGTCGCGACCCAGCAAGACTTCGACGACGCCGTTCGTCTGCGGGCCGGCGAAGCGCTCCGCCGCGGCGATGTCGTCGAAGCCGTCGGCGTTGAAGTCGCCGGCGCTGACCCGTGCCCCGAGGTTCTCCTCGAACTCGCCGATCAGCAGGAAGTCCGGCGTGGCGGTGGCGTAGTCGATCGTGTGCGTCCCGGTTTGATACTCGACGGAGCCGAGCAACGCGTAGACGAATCCGTCGCCGCGCTGGTCGTTCCAGTCGCCCGCGTCGGCCCCGGGTGCCGCGGCGGCGAGGTCGGTCAGACCGTCGTTGTTGAAATCACCCACGGCCGCGGCCGTACCCAGATTGTCGTCCTCCCGTGCTCCGAGCAGAGTAATGTCAGCCGGGTTCGCTGCCAGACTGTACGAGCTTGACCACGCCGATCGACCACGGAAGACGTGTACCGCCCCCTCGGATGTAAACAAACCCTGACTGGCGTACTCGTTCGGCAGGATCAATTCCTCGATGCCGTCGCCGGTCAGGTCACCCGTCAGGACCACGGTGCCCAGCTCGTCGTAGCTCGCTTTGCCGTCGATCCGCACGTCATAGCTGCTGGTCAAGGCGAGGTTGAGCGTAAATCCGCTGGGAAAGGGGCCGCCGAAGATCACGTAGACGCGGCCAGCTTGCGAGCCGCCTCCGTCGGCCAGGTGCACGCCGAGGATTATGTCGCCGTACGCGTCGTCGTCGATTCGACCGACGCCGGCCGCGTGGGCGTCCAGCCCGCCGAACAGATTGCTCCCGCCCATATCACCCCACTCGACCGGGCCGAGCAGGCGCAGGTCCCAGTTGGCTTCGTCGCCGAGATCGCGCGTGGGCAAGTCGAAGAAGGTCGGACCGCCGAAGATGAGGTAGGCGATACCTCGGCCCTCGACGCCGCCATAATCCGCGCTGGAGGCGCAAATCAGCAGATCGTCGATCTCGTCGCCGTTAACGTCGCCGGTGGCGATGGACGAGCCGAGGTTGTCATCGACCGTCGCCCCCAGAATGACCTGATCGGTTCCGCCGACCGACAGATCGACGGTCCCCAGCCCGTGGGCCCCGGGACCGCCGCGAAGTACGTAAACCCGACTGAGAACACCGCCCCAGGATTCCGACGCACCCACGATGACTTCGTCGTAGCCGTCGCCGTCCAGGTCACCCGAGGCCAGCGGACGCCCCCAGTCCTGATCGGCTATGGCGCTGAGGTAGATCGTGCCGGCTTCGTCAGCCTGGCGTTGGATGGGTGCGGCGAATGTCGCAACCGCCGTCAGCGCCACCGTTAGTGTGCAACATGCTTTGAACATGGCTTTCCCTTCCGTCGGCATTCGTCGGCCGACACGGGGGTCGGCCGCTACGTTTGATTCGGCCGACACGGGGGTCGGCCGCTACGCTTCGGCCGGCGAGGGCGCCGGCCGCGACATTTCGGCCGGTGCGGAGACCGGCCCCATTTTGGAGCACGGGTTTCCGGGGCCTGCGTGC
>JAUWNI010000140.1 GCA_030612705.1 Phycisphaerae bacterium
CGCCTTCTTGGCCAATTCCGGCGGTCCCAGGTAGATCGACCTCTGGCGGCATCGACCCTCGATGCGTTCGCGGTAGCGAACAACCCAAACGGTCGGATAGCCCGGTAGCCGTCGCTTGACGACGCACCCGGCCGTTACGAGGTGGCTCTTTGCGCGCCGCAGCTTGGCCTCGATCGTCTGCCAGCGCTGCTGCAGAACGGGATCGCCGTCGAAGACGTCTTGATGTGGCGGCATCATCGCTCATCCCATTCAGGTGCCTCACGCGTGCCCGTGTCGCCGCCATCTCGGCAACGAATCGTGAAAGCCGCTCCATACGCTCCAACCAACCCTCATCGGTGACGTCTTTCGGCAGCTGTGACAACGTGTGGGATCCCATTCGCTCGGCCTCCTGTAATCGCGTCATAATGAACAACTGTACCTTGCTGAGCAGCAGCATGGCCATGCCGAGAATCCGGGCGAACGCATCCTCGCACAATCCGGACAGGTCCTCGTGCCCCCGGACACGGATACACCGCGCGATGGTGCCGAGCGATTCGTGCAGCAGGATGGGATTCGCCTCAGTTTCGAGGAAATCGAGCAGGCCCAGGAGATCACCCCGCGCGGCCATCGCCTCGCACCGCTTGGCGGGAGTCGGTCCACGGCGTTCAGGCTCAATGATTGATTCTTCAGGCATTCCTTATCACGCTCCTGATACATATGGAATCACCGGTGTCACGTGACGGCCCAGCGGAATCTCTGGGAACGGAGTTGCTGCGTGCTGGCCTGTTCGGTGGACGGCTGGGCCGCCACCCCGGCGGAGCCGTGATTCGCTCAACCTCTTCTCCGAACCAGCGAACGAGTCCAACGCGATGCTGCAGCGATCGTTTCGTCAGCCGCTCCCACGGCATGTCCTGGACGAGTTCGCGAATTAGCCCAAGCACGTCGACGGCGAGGTCGGTCTCGCGGCCTTTGAGTTTGCGCCCGGCCCGAACCGCATCGCCGATCAGCCAGCCCAGCCACTTCGCCTGATCGCGCGCCCAGTGCATATCTACTTGGGGCTTGCCAGCAATGAACCAGCCGCTGCGATAGGCCTCCAGGCCACGCGCTGCCTCACTGCGGGCGAGCATCCACAGCGCCCGGCAACACGCCGAGATGCGCGATGCACTACCGGCACGGACGGTGTCGGCGTGGATACGAACCAGATCGAGTGTCCGCTTGAAAACGCGCTCGCAGGGAATATCCGGGTACCCTGCCATGCGTGGGAAAGCGTTGTACGGGTCCCACGAACAGCCGATCAGACACTTGCGGATCTCAGCTACCTCGGTCGTCAGATCGCTCATCGGTTCAGCTCCGTGGGCTCGCTTGTCTTGGCGCGTCAGCACCGTCCATACGACGACAGCGTACTCGTGGTCACGCCGGAGCGCAAATCGGGGGGCGATACAAGGCACAGTGCTCCTCGGGCTCAGAGCCAACTGTGACCCGGACACCCACCTCTCGCGGAAGGCGCTCTCGCGCCCAGCGCGCCTGTACGCTCCTTGGCGGATCATCTGGTGGGGTAGGTACCTCGGAATCCAGGGGACGCCAATCTTGCGCGCTTGGGGCTCGCAACTGGTTTCCGCAAGCCCCATGTGCTGCCCATCTCAAGTCACCGTCAAATGTGGGAGCTTCAGATTCAGAGCTTGTTGTCAGAGAATTGATCGCCAAAGTGGTAAGAGGATGACGGTCTCAAGCCGCACGGTATCGCGGCGCATCCCCAGGCGCTGGGGGCTGACGACTCCGTTCACACCCCTCGTGGGTTGCCCGAGAAACCTATTTGGCCGCTGACAGAAACTCTGACAGAAACCATCAAACAACCCCGCGTGGCGCTATCGTTACACGGGGTTTCGTGTGCTTTTGTCGATTTCGAAACCAGCTCCTTCAGCCGCTCGGACACCTCTCCTTGTTTGCCGAGTCTGAAAATCGACGGCCGACCGAGGCTCGACGCTGATACCGTTCAACTCGTTCACACGCCAATTTCAGACGTTAAATCTCATGGTACCGTGCCCCGCCGGGTCGTCAACATAATGCAAACACCGACACCCGGCCGTCCGATGCCACCCGTCAAATAACGCGTGACAAAGCACTATTGCTTTGTTACACATTGTGTTGCGGGTAGCGTCGGCCCCCCGCGGCCTAACGTAGATAGCTAAACGCCTCCCTATAGCCTACGTCGGCCACGGGGGGCCGACGCTACAACCAGAAAGCCAACAACGTGACGGAATATTAGGAGTGATCCAAGCCGTCAGGCATAGTGTGGAGGTATTCACGTGCGCGTGACGATCTTGTTGCCGTGTCTCTTAAGTTTGCTCGCCATACCCGCCGCGGCCGCCGAGCGGGTTACGCAGGCGGATTTACTGCGCCGGCTGATCGACTTCGATCGCCTGATCGTTCCACCGCCGGCGGGTGAACGAACGGGACTCTTTTCGAGCTACGACCGCCGACAGGCGACAATCCGCGATGGTCGTTACATCCACTGGGACGCCAACAACGACCGCGGCCAATTCCTACACACCACCGACGACGGCTGGAACGTGATGGCGGAGATCAAGAGCCCCGGAGCGCTGACGCGCGTTTGGTGTTCACGACCCACCGGCGACGTCCGCGTCATTCTCGACGGAAAAACCGTGATCGATGCGCCCCTGGAGGACTTCTTCAACGGTGCCGTCGAGCCGTTCGGCATGCCGCTGAGCTACGTCATCTCGCCGGACGACTCCGCGATTTCATATTTTCCGATCGGGTTTGCCCGGAGTTGCCGCGTGCTGGGCCGTGACTTCGCGGGTGAATACCAGATCGACTACGTCGCGTATCCGCCGACGACCGTTGTGGAAACCTTCTCGCCTCAGTTGAGCGACGAGGCGCGGAAAGTGTTGGCCGAGGTCTCAAGGGCTCTCCGTTACGGGCTCTCGGACAAACAGCTTTTCGGCCGGCACCGGGCTTCACCCCACGGCGCGCAACAGGATATCAAAGGCGGCGATAAGCTGACCTGGGATTTGAAAGACGCGGGCACAATCCGGGCTTTTTACGTCTCGCTGACCGACAAGCGCGAGCCGCGCCAGCGCTACGCCCTGCACAATCTGATCCTGCGCATCTTCTGGGACGGCCGGGACGAGCCGGACGTCGAGGTTCCGCTGACGTCGTTCTTTGGGACGGGCTATACACGCAACCTGTACCGCGGCCTCGTGATGGGCACGGACCTCGGCACAAAGATGCCGGGCGAGTTCGCCAACGAAGGCTGGTTCATGTATTGCTATTATCCGATGCCCTTCACCAACGGCGCCCGCATCGAAATCGAAAACCGTAACACCGAAAAGCTCAAGAAGATCGGCGTGATGCTCTACATGCGAGTCGAAAAAGCCCCGCCGCCGCCGGACGCGCTGCGTTTCAAGGTGCGTATGCGTACCGAGGACCCGTGCAAGACGTTCGATTTCCCGATGCTCGAGACGACCGGACCGGGTCGGCTAGTGGGCTGCGTACTGAACATCGACTGCCCCCGCGAGCAATGGTGGGGCGAGGGCGATCACAAAATCCGGATCGACGACGAACCGTTCCCGTCAATCCTCGGCACCAGCACCGCCGGCTATTTCGGCAACGCACCCGGGTTGCGGCCGATCCGCATGCCGCTGCACGGCGCGACGCTCGTCTCGCCGGTCGGGAAGAACTCCGTCTACCGCTGGCTGCTTGCCGATTGCGTGAACTTTCACAAGTCGCTGCGCTTCACGCTTGAAAATTGGCAGCACGACCGGGCCGACGACGTGTACTACAACTCGGTCGTGTACTGGTACGGCCGGCCCGGGGCGACCGATTCGTTCAAAGCCCTGTCGCCGGAGATGCTCAAGCTGTCGGGGTTGCGAATCCCCGGCGCGATTGAGATCGAAGGCAACATCGTCTCGAGCGACTGGGGCCGCGTGAAGAAACAGAAGCACGCCGGCGGCGTCGAACTCTCCGGCCAGGCGGCCGCGATGATCACCACGAAAAACCCAGTCCTGATCGAGATCCCCTGGAACGAGCCCGGCAAGTATCGCCTCAACCTGCGTGTGCTGACCGGCCGCTCCTTCGGCACGGTCGCGGTCACCGACTCCGCCGGCAACCCGATCGGCACAATCAACTACGACCGCGAATCCGACGGCACCTACACGGTCGGCCAAATCACACTAACCTCCGGCAAAACGAGCGTGACCGTCCAATGCAGCAAAACAACCGTGCTGGATTGCTGGATATTGGAGCGTGTGGAGTAGCGGGAAAAAGAGGACATTCCTGCGCCGCGGAAAGGACCTCGCTGGGTGTCATTCCGAGGCCTGAGTGTCATTCCGAGGAGCGCGGCAACGAGAAATCTGGCCCTGTAACCTAGTGCTCTGTCACACCTCGATTTGCGTGTAGCGTCGCTCCCCAGCGGCCGACGTAGATAGCTGAACGCCTCCCGATGGCCCACGTCGGCCGCTGGGGGCCGACGCTACAACCCGAAAGCCAAAACGTGACGGGGGGCTTGTTTTGTGACTTGATATCTAGCAATATGACTAGAGACAGGTTCTGCCCTACCCGCGCAAGGAGATCAACATGGGATACCCCACCAAAGTTCAATGCATCCAACGCCAGACCAGCGAACAGTGGTACGTCAACTTCCCCGCCGCAATGGCCGCCGCAATGGAATTCAACAGGGGCGAAGTCGTCGAGTGGATCGTCCAGGACAAGTACGTCCTCGCGCTGCGGCGAACCGAGGCCTCGAAGGCCAAGCAGTCCTCCGCAAAAGTCACGTAGCGTCCGGGACCCGTACCGGACGTCGTCGGAAAGGAGCGTTTTCCCCGTGTTCTCGGCCGGTACGGGGCCCGGCCGCTACTGTCCGCGGGCAACGGTTCATTCAGCTTTCGGCCTTGCTGCCGGCCGGTAAAGGATGCGGCCCGGCGTCGAATCGTGCTGTAACCAACGCGTGGGCAATTAGTTAATAACCTGTCAAGAACTCGGAAAAGTCCGCGAATATTTGCCAGTGTGGTAAATTGGGGCTATATTTAATTTGAGCAAGTACTTTCGGGCGAGACAGAGCGGCCGTGGGCACGAGGGTATGGTGGCCGCCATTTTTTGTGCGTTTCCGGCTTGGAATGAATGGATAACTCCTTAAAAGAGCAGGTCTTAGAGTCTATCGACATAGTCGATGTGATTGGGGAGCGTGTATCTCTGACCCGCAAAGGTCGAGAATACGTCGGCTTGTGCCCATTTCACGACGACCATCGACCGTCAATGTCGGTCAGCCCGCAAAAGCAGATTTTCAAGTGCTGGTCATGCGGGGCTGGCGGCGACGTGATCAAATTCGTCCAACTCTCGCAGCGAGTTGAGTTTAGAGAAGCACTCGGCATCCTCGCCCGTCGCATCGGGATCGAGATGCGCGGGCCAAGCGTTGACGATCGCTCGGCGGCGCTGCGCGAACAGATTCGCCGGGCGCTGACGTGGGCAAGGTCGCATTTTCAACGCAACTTGCACGAGACGGCAAACGGCAAACGAGCAGCCGAGTATGCCCATAAACGAGGCATGACCGAGGAGACAATTATTCGATTCGGGCTCGGATACGCCGCCGACGCATGGGATGACCTGCTTTCACATGCGAGGCTGGCGGGTATTCCCCAAGACGTGCCACACCAGGCCGGACTTATCACAACCAATGAAAAGAACAAGACTTACGACCGATTCCGCAATCGCCTGATCTTTCCTATTTGCGACGCTACCGGCCGCTGCGTGGCCTTCGGCGGGCGGACACTTGGGGATGATCCGGCCAAGTACCTGAACTCACCCGAGACGCCGCTGTTCAGCAAGTCGCGGATCCTGTACGGGTTAGACGTGGCACGGAAACCGATCACGGCATCGCGGCAAGTTGTTGTGGTCGAAGGATATACGGACGCCGTGCTGTTGAGCCAGGCGGGTGTCGCGAACGTGGTTGCGACCTTGGGGACCACCCTGACAGACGCACACGTAAAGCTCCTGATCCCGTTAACGGACCGCATCGCGATGTGCTTCGACAGTGATGAAGCGGGTTTGCGTGCCGCCGACCGGGCCGTGGAGACCGCGTTAAGGCACCGTGTTGAGGTGGTTGTTGCCGTCATGCCCGATGGACAGGATCCAGCGGATTATGTTACCGGACAGGGGGCTGATGCTTTTAAGTCCTTGTTGCTCTCTGCGATAGATGCGCTAGAATTCAAGTGGAACCGGACGGTTCTGGCCTACAGCGAACGCGGGCGGCAAGGACGGCGGGACGCCATCGACGCGTTCCTGCAATTCGTCGCTCGGGTCACGCTGACAGGAGGCATCGATCCTCTTGATCAGGGATTGTTGGTAGGACGACTGGGCGAGTTGCTCTCTCTACCGGCCGGAACCGTTTACGAACTGCTCGCCAAGGCCAAAGCGGCCGCGGCACGCGAGCCGTCGTCATATACGCCGGACACTTCTGAGTTGTCGGCGTACGACGTCTCGACACGTGGTTTGCCGGTCGGGCTGGTGTCCACTATCGAAGAGTTGTTCGGGCTGGCGTTATTGTCACCTGAGAGTTTCGGGGAATTGGAGGAAGCATTAGCGGCCGGTGCTCGCCATTGCGAGCCCTGGCGCCGTTTGTGCGGCATTATAGAGGACTTGGTTGAACAGCACGGCTCCTATAGCAAGACCGATGTTGTGGGCCATTGTAACGACGCCGAGCTGTGCGAGTTGGTTAGCCGGGCAAGCGATCGGGTCTCCTCGTGGGCCGCTGAAGCAGAGGCGTGCCGCGTGATCAGCGAGCGTCTAATGTCGGAACTGGACGTGCTGCGGATGGAAAAGTTGCGCGGAGACCTGCGTCAGAACAGTCAAGACAAGGAAGGTCAAGAGCGAGTGTTTGACTCGCTCCACGATGTTGCCAGGCGTCAGCACGGCTTGCTGGGCGCCGAGCAACGTTGGAATACGCCGCGTTAGCTGGGCATAGTAGTCAACCGCGGCGTCGTAAACGTGTCGGAAGTCTGGAAGCGCGAAGACAAGCGCGCGGTTCGACGAATCCCTAACCGGGGTTTACGTCGAGCGGCCGGGCCGGCACCAGGGAGAACGTTTAATGTCCACAGTTACCAAGACACCCGTTGACATCGACCCGATCGAGCAGTGCGTCAGTGAACTGATCGAGAAGGGCAAGGGCCGCGGCTACCTGACCTGGGAAGAGCTGAACGAAGCGCTGCCCGACGACGCGATCTCGCCCGAAAAGCTCGAAAGCGTCCTGAACCGGATCGAGCAGAACAAGCTCCAGATGATCGATGAGATCGAGGCCGACAAGCTGCGCGAATCCGGCCGAAAACGCACCACCAGCGGGCTCGAGGGCGGCGAAATCCTCGAAGAGGTCACCGAACTCGACCTCGCCGAGGCCACCGCCCGGCGAATCGACGATCCCGTGCGCATGTACCTCACGCAGATGGGCGAAATCCCGCTACTGACGCGCGAAGAAGAGATCGCGCTCGCAAAGAAAATCGAGCTGACCCGCATGGCGTTTCGCCGCAAGGTGCTCGAAAACGACTTCTGCATGAACCAGGCGGCGGACTTGATGCAGGCGGTGTCCGAAGGACGGTTGCCATTCGACCGCACGATGAAAATCTCCACCAACGAAAGCATGGGCAAGGGGACGATCATCAAGCGGCTGCCGACGAACCTCGCCACGGTACGGAAATTGGCGGAACTGAACCGCAAGGACTGGGACCTGCTGTGCGAGAGCCGCACGTCGGCGGAGGCACGGCGCGCGGCCCAGGAACGAATCAATCATCGTCGTCGCCGCGCGGTCACGCTGCTCGAGGAGCTTCCGCTGCGCACCAGTCGGATCACGCCGATGATGCGGAAGATGCAGTCGATGACCGGCAAGCTCGAGTCGCTCGAAATGGAGTTGAAGAAGCGTGGCAAGTCGCTTCCGTCCGAAGAAGCGGAGGCGATGAAGGAAGAACTTAGCGGCTTGACCGATCTGGTGATGGAAAAAACCGAGGACCTGCGCTACCGCGTGGATGATGGGCAGAAGGTCTTCGGCGAGTACGAGGAGGCGAAGCGCCGGCTGGCGGGCGGCAACCTGCGGCTGGTCGTCTCGATCGCCAAGAAGTACCGCAACCGCGGCCTGAGCTTCCTGGACATCATTCAGGAAGGCAACACCGGGCTAATGCGGGCGGTGGATAAATACGAGTATCGACGAGGCTACAAGTTCAGCACCTACGCGACCTGGTGGATTCGCCAGGCGATCACCCGCGCCATTGCCGACCACGCCCGCACGATTCGCATCCCCGTCCACATGATCGAAACGATGAGCAAGCTGCGGAACATCAGCAAGCGGCTGCTCCAGGACCTTGGCCGCGAAGCGACGATCGAGGAAATCGCCCACGATGCCAAGATGCCGGTCAGCGAAGCCCGGCGAGTGCTCAAGATCAGCCGACATCCGATCTCGCTCGATCGGCCGGTGGGCGAAAGCGAGGATTCGTACTTCGGTGACTTCATCGAGGACGACAAGGCTGAGTCGCCGGTGATCACCGCGACCGGCGAGATGCTCAAGGACCGCATCGACGCGGTGCTCAAGACGCTGACCTACCGCGAGCGTGAGATCATCAAGCTGCGTTACGGCATCGGCGACGGGTACACGTATACACTCGAAGAGGTCGGCAAGATCTTCAAAGTGACGCGTGAACGCGTCCGGCAGGTCGAAGCCAAGGCGATTCGCAAGCTCCAGCACCCGGTGCGGTCACGCAAGCTGGAGGGCTTCCTCGACCAGATACAGGCGATGCCCTAATGTTCCGTCACAGTTTCATTTGCGGGTAGCGTCGGCCCCCCCCGGCCGGCGCGGCCCCCCAAAGGAACAGTGTCGGGGCAATATGGGCTGGGCGGGGTGGGGGGGCGGGGGGGGCCCCCCCGCTACCCGCAAATCGAGCCGACGCTACATGACTTATGCGGTGGACTGCCAAGCACCGAAGAAGCCCACGGCACACCCCACACCAGCATCGGCCGGCAAACGTGGGGAGTTCAACAGGAGTGGGATGAATGGTCGTCCGCGGCCCGCTCGGACGTCAAGTCCACTTCGTGAGCGGGCAGTTCGTAGACCGAACCGGTCAACTGATTGACCGCCGCGATCGCCATGTAGTTCTTGATCTTGCGCTTCTCGATCTTGATCGGCCCCTTGATCTCTTGGGAGACGGTGACGACACGGTCGTTGAGCGTGATGGTAACTCCCGGGTGAATCATGGAATTCACCAGCACATAGGGTTTTGCCTCACGGGATAGTCGGACCAACTCAGCCACTTCCTGCTCGGATTCCCCCATCTCCATTTCGATCGTGGCAACCCGGCCCATCAACTCGGTGGCCTGTTCGCGCTGCACTTGGTTCAAACGTTTGCTATTGGCTATCAGGGGGTTGAGAACATGATGCAGTTTTCCCATGGCGGTGCGGCGTTTCGCGTTTTCCCTGGACGTCTCCGCAATCTTCCGGAGCTCGTCGGGATGCAGACCAACTATGATCTCCGTGCGCACACACGCCACACTGCCCAGCGTTTTTACCTCGATTCCGTATCGGGCGTGGACCTGACCGCCGATCACCGCGCCCCGGGACAAAGTCAGCTTGCCCTCCGTGTGGACCCGGCTGTTTATCGCCTCTTTGCCCAGATGGATGTCGCCCTGGGCTTCCAGGTTGGCCTCGTCGCAGAACTTGGCCACGATCTCGCCACCGGCAACCACCTTCCCCTTGGAATGGTTCAGAATCCCGCCGCGGACCGTGACGTTGCCGGCGACCTCGACCTCGGCGGCTTCGATCGATCCCCAGACGGTGAGGTTCTTCTTGGTCTTCACGCGAAAGAGATCCTGAATGCTCCCACGGATCACGACGTCGGTGGTCAGATCGAGGTTACCGGTTTCGAAGTCCACGTTCCCGCGGACCTCGACCACCTCGTCGATGAACAACTCGTTGTTTTTGTAGACGACCTTTCCCGGAACCGTTGCGAAGACGCTCCTTCCATCCTCGTCCAGCCGCACCCCGTTCTTGAGGGATACCTCCTTGGGTCGGCGTTTGGGGCGCAGAGTGTTTCCCCGGACGTCCATACCTTCGGTTCCGGGCTTGGGCGGACTGATCCAGCCGAGCAGCGTGTCCTCCTCGACGGTCATGATGGAAGATATGTTGTAAAAGTCGACCGACTCGTCTTCGCGACAATCGGTCGTTTGCTCCTGCAAGGAATCCTCCCAAGTAAAGGTGCCGTCCTCGCCTTCGATCAAAGGACGCCCGACGGCGATTTCGTATCTACCCTCCGGCAGGCCGTCCGGACTGTGCACGGCCTCCACGAATTCCGCCACCCGCCGAGCCACCTCATCACTAACAGGCACCTTGGCCACGGCAAGGGCGGACACCACATCGTTCTGGGAGATGATGCTCCGCTCCGCATCATCTCTGACCTCAATGGTGGCGGACAGGTAGTTCCTTGAGATGCGGACCAACAACGGGTTTTGTGTTAGCGTACTCATCGGTCACAGTGCAAAATTGAAAAAAAACGTCGATTGAGCTATAGGCCGAATAGGCGAGTTTCAAAGTCGGCCGATAAAAGAGGAGGGAGCGATCTGTCCGATGGGGTCCCCCCCGTGTGCATTGCCGCCGACAATTCGTTGGCTATGCTACGTGAGGCCGAACTCCGTGACCGTGAACGGAAGCCTGTATCTCAGTCACCGCGGAAAGACGCAGCCCTGCGTACGTGACGGATACCCGTCCCGCCTGACCGGCTGTGACGAGCAGAGTACGAACCATGAAACGCCATCATGCCTTCTCCGTCGCGTACAGATTGCTCATGTCAGCGATCCCGCGGCGTCAGCGAGGGATTGGCGCTGAACCCTCGCCGCGATGGAGCAATATCCTTAATGCTCCGCCACGGGCAAAGTTGCGGGTAGCGTCGGGTCTCCGGGCTCGACGCAGTAAACAGAACAGTCTTCGACAATCTACGTCGGGCACGGAGACCCGACGCTACAACCCGCAATGCAAGGCGTGGCGG
>JAUWNI010000124.1 GCA_030612705.1 Phycisphaerae bacterium
CTACAGTCTATGGGCGGCGGCGACAGGAGCGTGGTCCTGCCGCCGCCCGCAAGGAGTTTACCTCACCACGTCGGGGGGTCGGTTGTCCGATTAACGGCTGAGCGCGAGTTTACTCGGCGTAGTTCGCGAAGTTCTCGGCGATCAGCGCGATCGGGTCGTCGACCGGCGGGACGAAGAACCAGGCCGGCACGAGTTCCTCGTGGGGCGGCATACCTCCCTCGCCGTCCCAGTCGACCATCGCCTCCACGTTCATGGTTTGTTCGAAGACCAGATCGACGATGGCGACGGCCATCAACGGGTTGATGCGCGTGTTGCCATCGATGGCCTGGGTTCCGTTGAAGAACTCGGGCGGACTGAAAGCCATCAACAGGTTGATCGCGCTGTTGGGACGCGGGAAGAGGAAGCCGTTCAGCCGCGGCCGGAGGTTCCGCGGGACCAGTGCCACGCCATTGAGCAGCTTGGGCGTGTCGGAGTTCCAATCGATGTCTTCCGGATCCGGGAAGCCGTTGTTGTTGGCTTGGCGGTAGTACTTCTCGACCCAGGTAGAGCGCCAATCGGCGGGGTCCCAGAGGAAGTGCTGTTCGGCGAAGGTTGGTTCGCCGACGTCCGGCAGTCCATTCTCGTTGATGTCGTCGTAGTAGGGGGCGCCTTCGGGATCGTAACCTTCGTTGGGGATATCGATGCCGTAGACGAACGAGAACTCTTCGGGAGCGATATCGATTTCCTGGACCGCATTGGCCGCGACAAGCACGCGGTTCTCCCAGCCGCTGCCGGGCGGGTTTTCGAGCTGCTCGCCGTTTTCAGTCATAAGCGCGAAGAGCCCTTCCGTGTCGCTGCGCTCGTCGAAGAGCATGTAGTACATGCCTGTCTCGCTGTATGTGGCGACGTCGGCGGCATAGTTGACCTGAATGGGGACGCCGTCGGGGCCGGGTGAAGTCATCAGGACGAAGGCCTCCCAGTCCGGGGGGTTGGTCGCGGGATCGGGCGGGAGTGACGGATCGAATTCGTAGTTGGGGACCCGCAGGGCCGGGGCGCCGGGGTAGTGGATGCCGCTCTCACTGAAGGCGTTGAAGAAGCTTTCGCCGTTGACGGGCTGGAAGATGGTCGAGTCGGACATCTCGAGCATCTGCGGGTAACCCTCATGGTCGTGAAGGAATCGGCCGTTGCCGCGGCGGATGAGTTCGATTTCCATTCCGTTCTCAGTCATCGGGCCGTGCCCGAGGTAGAACTTGCCGATTCCGTTGGTGTTGTAAGTGACCTTGGTAACTTTTCCGGCGGCATCAGTCTCGATGTCGACGGTGACTGCGCGGGCGTTGGGATTTTGCCAGGAATCGTCGGTGGCGACGACGTACCACTGGCTGGGCCCGGAGCGACTGAAGGGGATGTGTGCCCGCTTGTCGCGAATAATCCGGGCGAATTCCTCGGGGCCGGGGACGCGTTCCATCAGGAACCCGCCGAAGATACGCTCGAAGGAAGGCTCGGCGGTTCCGGTGAGGAAGTCGATGATGATCTGTCGCGCGGAGGCGGTCTGGGCCGCCATGGGATCAAAGCCCGGGTCGCCGAAGAGCACGTCGAGTTCGGCGAAGAGGGCGGCGATGTCTTTTTCGATGCCGGTTCCGTCGGTTGATTCGAAGACGTCGACCGGAGGCGACGTGGGGTCCCCGCTCCAGGTGGTGTACGTCAGGCGGACACCAAGTCCGGACTCGGCATCGACGAATAGGTGGTAGAGGTTTTCGAGAGTGATTGTTTTCCCCGCGAGGTAAAGCTCGGCGAGCTCGGTGAGCATATACTCGGAGAACATCGGCTTGACCATCATGGGCTGGTGGTCTTCCTCGGCCATGGCGAAGTTTCGGTCGGCCTCGACGAGCTCGGTGATATAAATCACCGGCTCGTTGGGGGTTTGGCAAGCGGCCTGCTCGAAGTCGGCCGGCAGGCCGGGAGGGGGGCCATCGCCGGGGCCGCACGTGCCGAGATACTCCTGAAACTGCTCGAAGGTCAGCGTCAGGACGTGTGGCAGGCTGCCGAGGAAAGAGAGGTCGATGCCGTCGGGATCGTCGGCGATGACGAACCCGCCCTCGAGCAGGGTCTGAGCGGTAGCCTTGACGACTCCCTCGACGTCGGTGGCAACGGCCAGGGCGATGTTGCTGGCGGCCATACGCATGGCGCGTTGAGCGGGAAGCGGGATCTCGTCATCGAAGTATTGGGCCAGTTCCAGGTTGCTGAGGCCGGCGATCCCGCTTATTGCGACTTCATCCTCGATGCCGGCGTCATCGAGCAGGTGTTCGTAGCCGTCGCGAGTGCGGCTCATGATCCCGGCGAGGCTGAGGTCCAGGTTATCAAAGTCGATATCTTGTGCGTTGAGCATTTGTTGGAGTCGGGCGTTCGTGACCGTGCTGAGCGGGTCGACGTATAGGCCGGTGAGCGAGCCGGTATCCCCGCCGGCATCTTTGGGGATGTGGATGATGTTGAAGAGATCAGGCACGCCGTCGCCGTCGAGGTCGATCACGATGATGAAGTCGGCACCGACGGGCAGGTTGGGGATTTCAAAAGTTCCATCGGGGTTGATGGGGAACTCGGGATACTCCTGGCCGTTGGCGTCGCGGAGTCGGTTCCCGTTGACCCCGGTGAGATAAGCCATCGCGTCGCCGGTGAGCGGGGCGCTCTGGGCGGCTTCGGGATCGGTGGAAGTAGCGGTGGAACTGCTGCCGGCGACACTTCCGGTGAGCGTGCCGCTGTAGTTCAGGGCGACCTGGGAGACGTCTCCGGTACCGATTCCGGAATTGTCTCCTTGTAGAAAGCCCGCGGGACAACCGACGATAGCCGCGCAGAGCAGCGCGGCACACATTGCTTGTGTGAGGTACTTCATCTGGTTACTCCTTGTCTGGTTTGCCATCGGTGAAGCGTGCGCACAGCCCCGACCGCGCGCGTATACCTAACACCCTTTCGTTCACTTTTGATTACGGGCTTGAGCTCATGTGCGTGAAATCAGGAAATAAGGGAATGTTGCCGCATGCGTTGGGCCGTACGCCTAAAGCAGCGTTTCCTACCCATTACGGCCGGCGAGGCGCCGGCCGCTACTTTGCGAACCGCGCGCGAACTAATCCGAACGCATATCAGGTGTTGCCGAGGGCGCCCTTGCCGAAGAATTTGGGGGGCTCGGCGAGGGTGTAGATTTGGGTTTCCTCGGCGATGGCGGTGCGCAAGTGTTTGGGTAGTTGGTACATGCCGAGCAGGGCGCTGCCGTCGAGCATTCTCAGGCCGCCTGTAGTTTTTTGGGCGAGTTGACGGTCGATCTCGTCCGGGTCGGGGCGGGTGTCGATCGGGTCGGCGCTGGCGACAATGTAACTCCAGGGGGCGGCGTAGGTTGGGACGTAGCTGGTAAGTGAGGCCGTGTGGGGAAAGACCGCGCGCAGCGTGCTGGCAAGTCGGCAGTGAAGGTGCATCTCGACGGGCGAGACCGGTCCGGCCTGGACGACGAAGACGCCGTCTGGGGCAAGCACGCGGCGAGCTTTTTCAAAATATTCCTTGGTGAAGAGCTTGAACGAGGGGCCCTCTTCGATGGGGTCGGAAAGGTCGGAGATGATCACGTCGAAGGTTTGCCGCGTTTTGTCGAGGTATTCGAGTGCGTCGGCGATGACGAGCTCGAGGCGCGGGTCGTCGAAAGCACCCTGGTGCATCTCGGGCAGGTGCTCGCGGCAGGCTTCGACGACCTCGCCGTCGATGTCGATCATGACGGCTTGTTCGATGCTGTTCCAGCGGAGGACCTCGCGGGCGGTGGCACCTTCGCCGCCGCCGAGGATCAGGGTGGAGCGGGGCGCGCCGTGGAGCAGCATGGCGGGCTGGACGAGGGGTTCGTGGTAGAGGAACTCGTCGCCGGTGCAGGATTGCCACTTTCCGTCAAGGACGAGTGCTTTTCCGTAGGCGCCCGTTTCGACGATGTACATTTCCTGGAACTCGGTCTTGCGGTAGGCGAGGGTTCGGCTGATACCGTGGACGTAGATGTCCCAGGGGGTGATGTATTCGTGGATCCAGACGTCGGCGCGGACTTCACTGCCGGCCATGGCCAATCCTCCGGCGAGGGTTTTATTCTCGTTATTCTATGCGACGGGCTCCGGCGTCGCGGTGGCGATCGGCACTACTTCCAGGCCGGGCACGTCGGTGGTTTGGTCGCTGCCGGCTTCGGGGCCGCGCACCAGTTTAGTCAGCGAGTGTCGGGTGGCCTGGAATTTCCGGATCAGGAAATTGGAGGCCTTTTGCGGGTTGGCGCGGTCGCCGCAGGTAAAGATGTCGGCCGCCGCGTAGCCGTGCTCGGGCCAGGTGTGTACGGAGATGTGAGATTCGGCCAGCAGGCCCAGCGCGGTCACCCCGTGAGGGTGAAACTTGTGCGAGACCTCGCCCATCAGGGTTGCCAAACCGTGACTGGTTGCTTCGCGGACGGCGTTTTTGACGAATTCCTCGTCGTTCAGCAGTTCGTGCGGGCAGCCATACAACTCCACGATGCAATGGGTACCAATGTTGGCCAAGGTTTGATACTCCGTAGCCGGGTGTGACCCGACATAAACGCAACCTCAGGTTACGAAGTAGTAAACCCCGCCGACCCCATGCGTTCGTCGGCGGAACGGAAACCCGCTTTATAACGGGAAACAGGCAAGCGGAGAAGACTCTGCTTCCAGTATGGGCGGAATCCATTCCGCCGCGCTGCTCGGCCCTCCCCTGCGCCTGGAAGGCCATGATTACAACGCAGACGGGATTTTGAGGATTTTTAGTCGCGAGGTCAAGAGGGAGGGTTCAGGGTTCAGGAATCAGGAATCAGAGTTCCGGGATTGTGGGCATCCAGGTGTGGCGGGAAGTGTGGAGGTGGCGGAGGAGTGGTTACGCCTCTTTACGTTGAACGGTTATACTGCGGGATCGACAGCTAGCCCGATGTGAGAATGTTTCCCTTTTTCTGAAAGCAGGTGCGGGACTATGAGACAACGCATTATGGCGGGCATTGTTTTATTGGCAGTGGTGGGGTTTGTGAGCCAGACGGCGGAGGGGGAAGATTTGCCGACCGATCCGCGGATCGTGAGCGGCAAACTCGACAACGGGGTCAGGTGGCTGTATCGGCAGCACGACAACCCGCCGGGGAAGATGGCGTTGATGATCCACGTCGATTCGGGCTCGCTGATGGAGAAGGAATCGCAACGCGGGCTGGCGCACTTCATGGAACACATGGCGTTTAACGGCTCGGAGAATTTTCCGCCGGGCGCGCTGATTCCGTATTTCGAGAGCATCGGGATGGAGTTTGGGGCCGACATCAACGCGTTCACGGGCTTCGACCAGACCTGCTACATGATTTTCCTGCCGAATACCGAGAGCGATGAGATCGACAAGGCGCTGATGGTGCTGAGCGACCAGACGTTTCGCTGCCTGCTGCTGGAGGAGGAGATCGAGAAGGAGCGTGGCGTGATTCTGGCGGAGAAGCGAGCTGGGCAAAGTGCGGCGCAGCGCCTCCGCGACAAGCTGTGGCCGCGGGTTTTCGCCGGCTCGCGCTTCGCGGAGCGCATGCCGATCGGTATCGAAAAAGTGATTAAGAACGCGACGCGGAGCGATTTTCTGGATTATTACCGCACGTGGTATCGGCCGGAGCGGGTGACGTTGATGGTCGTGGGTGATACGGCTCCGGAACCGGTTGTGCCGCTGATCGAGAAGTGGTTCGGGCAGTACGAGCCGCCGGTGCCGGCGCGGGCGGAGCCGGGGGCGCGGTTCAAGCCGTTTACGGAGCAGCGGGCGGCGGTGGTGACCGATCCCGAGTACGAACGCTGCCAAGTGGCGATGTACAACCTTCTGCCGGCTCGTCCGGCGACGACGACGGTGGCGCTGGCACGGACGGAACTGGTGGAAGGGATTGGTCAGTGGATTCTCAGCCGGCGCTTCGACGAGCGCGTCAAGAAGGGTGAGGCCGGCTATCACAGCGCCTTTGGCGGGGTGATGGACTTCTTCGGTGAGGCGATGCTCGTGCTGGGCATGGCCAACGGCGAGCCGGACGCGTGGGAGAAGATGCTCGAAGAGATGGTGGTCGAGATGAACCGGGCATGCCAATACGGGTTCACGCAGCGCGAGCTGGAGTTGGCCAAGGCGGAGATCACGGCGGATACCGAGCGGGCGGTCAGCACGGAGCCGACGCGGAACGCGCGCGGGATCGTGCGGAGCATGGCCCGAGCGGTGAACGACGGCGAGCCGATCACGTCCGCGACGCAGGATATGGAGTTGATCAAGCGCTTGCTGCCGACGATCGAGTTGGGTGAGGTCAGTGCCGCGTTCGCGCGGAATTTTACTCCGGGGACGTTTGCGTACGCGTTGCAGATGCCGGAGAAGGAGGACATCGAGGTTCCGGCGAGCGATGAGGTTCTGGCGGCGGCGCGGGCGGCGTTGGCGCGGAAGGTCGAGCCGCCCAAGGACGAGCAGCGGGCGACGGAATTATTGGCGTCTGAGCCGCGGGGCGGGAAGGTAGTCGAGTCGACGACGGACGACGAGTTGGAGATCACCAGCTTGTGGCTCGATAACGGCGTACGCGTACACCATCGGTTCATGGATTACAAAAAGGACCTGGTACTGGTCAGCATCAGCCTGGCGGGGGCGCGGCTCGAAGAGACGACCGCCAACGCCGGCGTGACCGAGGTGGCGGCGCTGGCGTTTAACCAGCCGGCGACGAAGCGGCTGACGTCGACCGAGATCACCGACATCATGACCGGCAAGAACATCAACGTGCGGGCCGATTTCGGGCGCGATTCGTTGACGCTGATCGTGACCGGGTCGCCGAAGGACCTGGAGATCGGGTTGCAGTTGGCACACGTTTTGCTGATGGAGGGGAAGATCGAGGAATCGGCGTTCAAGAAGTGGGTGGAGACCTCGTTGCAGGGCTACGAGCGTTTCAGCAAGTCGACGCAGTTTGTCGCGATCAAGACGTTGCTCGATTTGATCAGCGATGGTGATCCCAGGATGACCATGAAGGACCCGGAGCGGATCAACGCCCAGTCGCTGGAGCGGGCGCAGGCGTGGCTGGAGCGATTGTGCCGCGAGGCGCCGATCGAGGTGGCGGTAGTCGGCGAGATGAAGCAGGATGAAGTCATGCCGCTGATCGAGAAGTATATCGGCTCGTTGTCGAAGCGGTCGCGGTCGACGGTGTATTTAGATCGCTTGCGTAAGCTCAATCGCGACAAGGGGCCGCTGGAGAAACGCGTCAACGTCGAAACGATCACGCCGAAGGCGATGGTGCTCTATGGCTTTGTGGGCAGCGATGCGCACAACGTGCATGATTCGCAGGCGCTGGATTTAGCGGCGAAGGTGTTGGACAGCCAATTGATCGAGCGGGTGCGTGAGGAACTGGGCCTGGTCTATTCGATCGGGGTTCAGGCCCAGGCGTCGGAGGCTTATGAAGATGCCGGGATGTTTGTGACCGGGGCGCCGTGCGCGCCGGACAAGACGGATGAGCTGGTGAAGGAGATCGACGCGCTCTTCGCGGCACTTGCCGAGCAGGGGCCGACCGAGGAGGAGTTGGCCAACGCGAAGAAGCAGATGCTCAACAACCTGGACACGCGGATGAAAGAGCCGTCGTTCTGGTGGGGTAAGCTGCAATTCGCCGAGTTGCACAAGGTCGATCTGGACGAATTGAAACACTTGAAGGAGTCGTACGAGGCGTTTACCCGTGAACAAGTGCGGGATGTCTTCCGGAAGTACTTCGTGCCGGAGCGGCAGTATCGAGTGATCGCGGTTCCGGCAGAGGTAGAGGAACCCGTATTGGGGAGTAAGAAAGAGGAAATGGTGCCGGCCACGCCGTGAGTCGGTTCGGGTGGCTGGATGTTTGATTAGTAGGGGAACCGGTTTGTAAGGAGAAGTGGCATGTTTCGTTTATCGAGTTTGCCAATACGGCTGTCCGTGGTCGGGCTTGCCGCGGCGCTTATTTATTCGAGTGCGGTTGTCGCGCAAGACAAGGGCGCCAAAGAGAAGATCAAGATTAACAATCTGGAGGATCTCCCGCGGCACACGTACAAGGTCGCCGGCAGCGTTAGCGAGCTGTTGCAATCGGACGAACAGTTCACGGCGTTCGCGAAACAGGTGCGGGCGAATGTCGAGGGTGATTTGGCGAAATACGAGATCGACGACGCGGCGACATTGCAGGGCTTTTACGGCACGTTGCTGAGCCTCGATCTGCTGGAGGGCCACTACGACGACGCTTTGAAGCGGGTCGAGCGGATTCGCGCGCTGGAGGACAAAGAGGCGTTGCGGTTGATGACTGGGCTGACCACGAAGGCGTTCGTTGCCGCCCGACGTGAGACCGGCAAGGATATTGATGACGCCGCGATGCGCGCCGCGTTTGGGCGTCATCTGGCGACGGCCGCCGAGAAACTGCCTTGGGATGTGGTGCAAGACGAAATCAAGCAGGCGAAGGGGCGCGCGGAGATATTCTCCGAAACCCTGTTGCTCGGGATTGTTCAAGGCCAGCTTGATCCGATCGTGGCCAAGTCGGGTGAAGTCAGTTCGGATATCGCGAGCAGCATTATCAGGATGCGATATGCGCTGAAGAAGATCCTTCCGCTAAAAGCCGAACGCATCAGCGTGTACCAGAACGTGATCGACCGGCACAAGGTGGTCAAGAGGAACATCTGGCCGGCCCGCGCGGTTGCGCTTGAAAAAGAGAAGAACTTAAAGCCGGTCGTGGTGGCGGTCTGGGACACGGGCGTTGACGCGTCGGTGTTTGAGGGGCACCTGTTCATCAATCCCAAGGAAAAACGCGACGGAAAAGACACCGACGGCAACGGGTTCGTCGATGACCTGCACGGGATCGGGTTCGACTTCTACGGGAAAGCGACGCCGAAGCTGCTGCATCCGCTGGATGACGCCGCCGACCGGATCGACACCGTCATGAAGCACATGAAGGGCTTCATGGATATTCAGGCGGCGATCGACAGTCCGGAAGCGTCGGACTTGCAGCGACACCTGGGCGGGCTGAAACCCGACGAGGTCAACGGCTTTATCGAAGACCTGAGTCTGTGCGGTTCGTACTCGCACGGGACGCACGTGGCGGGGCTGGCGATCGAGGGTAATCCGCTTGCGAAGGTCCTGATCGCGCGGATCACGTTTGATTACCACATGATTCCCAAGCCGGTGACGATCGAGATCGCGCGCCGGCACGCACAGTCGTATCTGGACACGGTGCGTTACTTCAAGAAGCACAAGGCGCGCGTGGCCAACATGAGCTGGGGTTGGACGCTCAAGGAGATCGAGACGGCGTTGGAGAAGAATGCGCTGGGCGGGACGGTCGAGGAGCGGGCCGAGTTGGCGAGCAGGATTCTCGATATTCTGCGCAAAGGGTTGCACGGCGCGATCGAGAGCACGCCGGAGATTTTGTTTGTCAGCTCCGCGGGCAACGAGGACAGCGACGTGGACTTCGACGCGACGATTCCGTCGTCGTTCGATTTGCCGAACCTGCTGATCGTCGGGGCGGTCGATCAGGCGGGCGAGCCGACGTCGTTCACCAGCAGCGGCAAGAACGTGGTGGTGTATGCCAACGGGTTCGAGGTTGAGAGCTACGTGCCGGGCGGTGAGCGGATGAAGATGTCGGGGACGTCGATGTCATCGCCGAACGTGATGAACCTGGCGGCGAAGCTGATAGCGCTGCAGCCGACGTTGAAGCCGCGGGAGGTGATCGAGTTGGTCAAGAAGGGTGCGGATCGAAAGGACGGAGCGTTTTCGTACCTGTTGATGAATCCGAAGCGCTCGGTGGAATTGCTGCGGGAGGAGCAGTAGGGCGGGTGCGTGACACTTCCGGCGGGCTTCGGCGCGGGTCCTGTAGCGTCCGCCCCCCGTGGCGGACGTAGAATATGGATATCTTGCACCACCCGCCGGCCGCCACGGGGGGCGGATGCTACGTTTACCGGCTTACACAGCGCCCGTTAAAAAGTGTCACGGCCCCCAGTAGAGCGGGTCTTTCTCTTGGGTATTCACAGCCGGCCGAGTCGTCACAGCCGGGGGCGGCTGTGCTACATGGTGATTGTGTGCGCTGCTCTTAGATTTCCTTGATTGCGGAAGCGGGTAGCCAGCCGGTCTGGTTGTCGGGGAGTTGGACTTCGACCCAGTCGGCGCGTTGGTTGAGGATTTGGAGTTCGACGCCGGGGCCGAGCGGTTGGCTCAGGGCGGGGTCGTGGCCCTCGCCGCGACCGAGGCGGAGAACGTGTTCGCCATTGGCGATGACGGCGGGGGGGTGGTGTGTTTCGTCGTGAAGCTGCCACGCTACCGAGGCGGCGTTGGCCAAGCCGAGCACAATTGCCAGACATGCCAGCGTCGTGATTGGTCGCGACCGCCGGCGCAGCCGAAACATCAAGCCCAGCCAGCCGGCGATTGACGCAATAACCATGAGCCAAAAGCGGTCCTGGATCGATGTGCGGTTGGTCCAGAACATCAGGCGGTGGATGAGTTTCTGGGTGCCGCTCGGTTCGATGTAGGGCTCGACGCGGTTGCGGGCATAGGTGAGGTTTGCGGTCAACGCCGCGTCGGTCGGATCGAGTTGTTTTGCCCGGCGATAATGGAGGATGGCGCGGCCGAGCTCACCCAGACGGAAATAGGTGTTCCCGAGGTTGTATTCGAGGGCGGTGTTGCGAACGCCGTGTTCGGCGAGCGTCTCGAAGGCGGCGGCGGATTTGCGATAGAGCGCCTCGGCTTGGGCCGGGTTCTCACGCACAATGCCGACGGCCTCGTCAAAGGCGTTGAGGGCTTCGCGCAGGAGTTCGCGTTGGCGCTCGGGCGGAAGCGGCTCGGCGGCATTGGTTTCCGGCACACCCTGGCAAGCGCTGAGCACGAGTGTGCAGAGCATGGGCAAGCAGAGCTTGCCCATGGCACCCGTGCGGACATCTCTTCGCCGCGTCTGGTTCATAGCCGCTCCCGTTCAAGTTGTTTGATACATTGCCGTGCCGCGTCGGCTAGCGACGTGTCGCTGTCGCCGATGCCGGCGTAGGCGGCCTGCTCGCAGCGCTCGAGCAGAGCGGCGCAGCGTTGCACCAGGTTGTCGTTGACGCCGCGCTCTTGCAGGAAGCTGACGGCGGCGGGTCCGAGGAAGCGGGCGGGGGGTTCGTTGAGACGGTCGGCGATGTAGCCGGCCAACGCTGCCGCGATTTCGCCGTGGAACTCACCCGGCGGGAGCTTGTTTGCCAGCGCGTCGTGGATGCGCCGCTCGGCGATGCGCAGGGCACCTCGGCGGCGTTTGACGGCCTGGTCCCGGCCGGAACGCGTCAAGGCCGAAAAACCCCAGACGCAGACGAACGCGACGGGCGGGATGGCGGTGGTGAGCAGGACTTGAGTCATCGTGACCGGGCGGACGATGGCGAGTAGCTCGACCTGGCCGGTCTTGTTGCCGCGCAAACCGTCACGGGCCTGGAGCGTGCCGTTCCGTGCCTGGGGCGGCTGGTCGGCGATACCGGTCAGGTCCGATGCGTCGAGCTGTTCGACAACACTGACGAGCACCGGGATCGGCTCGCCGCGGGTGACGACGTATTGCTCGGTTTGTGGGTCGAAGTAGGCGAATTCGATCGGCGGAATCTCCGTCACGTCGGCCCGTTTGGCTCGGATGGTTTGTGTAAATCGCTTGCGTTTTCCGCTGACGCTGCCGGCGAGAGTTTCGGTCGGCACGCGGAAGTCGTCGGTGAGCTTCGTAATTAAGGTCAGGTCGGGTCCGAGGATGGTTTCAATCGGGTCGCCGCTGATGTCGATCACGAGTTTGATCGGGTCGCCGATGCGGACGTTCGAAGGGACGGCGAACGTGTTGATTGCGTATCGGCCGACGGCGCCGCTGAAGTTTGCCGGGCGGCCTTCGATTGGTAGGCGTTGAACGTCGGTGACGGTAACGGTCGGCCGGACGGACACGGGAACCTTGCGACGCACCTGAACGTCGTTGAAGAAAGTGCGCGAGTACCGTAGTGGGTAGTCGATGTGGATGCCGACCGAGTCAAAGCTCGGCGGTCCGGGCTGATCGAGGATGAATTCGGCACTTAATTCGATCACGTAATACACTTTAGTCGAGCCGTCGGCCATTCGGCGTTTCATGACGCGGGGCTGGATGTTCTGGGTATCGAAGGGGGCGAATGAGTACGACATAAATCGCCACATGTCGGAAAGATTTAAGGGATCGCTGTTATATTCGGCGCGTTTGATCCAGATCGCGAGCGTGAATTTGCCGCGCTGGCCGACGAAGAGCTTTGACTGATCCGAGGTGATTTCCGCGAACAAGAGCTCGTCGGTTTCATGGCCGGCGTCGCCACTCTGATTGCCGCGTGGGGACGGGCTCTCAGAGAGTTCGCGCACGACCAGGTGCCGGGGTTTGGTTTTCAGGGTTGTACCGTCGACGAGGACCGGGATGGCCGGGATGGTCAGCCGGCCGGGTTTACGCGCGGTGAGCGTGTATTGGTACGCTCGACGTCTGACGGTCACACTGCGGCCGGTCGAGTCGGTTTCCATCCGAAACTCGGACTCGGGGCCGATGTAGCGCACGGTGCAGTTCGGCAACTTAGGGAATTTCGGCTGCTCGACTTCTTGAGCATTCTGGACCTGTATTTTGACCAGGATGGTTTCGTTGACGTACGGCTTTCCTGTTTGCAGTTCCAGCGTAACCGTCGGCTGGGCGAAGAGAGCCGGGGTGGTCAGTAACGTGAGTATGTATACAACCGAACGGCTCGGCCGGCCGGGCTTGTAGTGATCGGCGCCTCGCCGACCGTCGGCCCCCGCCGCGCGGGGCGCGGCCCGGGTGGGTTTGGTGGGGCCCCGGGGGGCCCGGGGTCAGCGGTGGC
>JAUWNI010000004.1 GCA_030612705.1 Phycisphaerae bacterium
CTTCGTCTACTCCCAGCCCTGTTCCGCCGGGCACTTCGACGGGACCGACTGCTGGGCCGAGACCGCGAATATCAAGACAGACCATGCCGCCTTCGGCGTCGTCATGAACGCCCGTTATGGCTGGGGGCAGTACAACAGCACTGACGGTCCTTCGCAGCGTTTTAACCGCGAATACTGGGACGCCGTCTTCGGCGAGAGCATCATGGAGATGGGGCGTGCCAACCAGGATTCCAAGGAGGACAACCTCTACCGCATCAACGACTCCTGTGGTCGGTGGTGTTACTACGAGCTGAACCTCTTCGGCGATCCGACCGTGGCCTTCCTGGGAGTGAACGGGTTTACCATCGACCCCGATCCCGCGTTGCACGAGCTGTGCGTCCCGGCGGACGACGAGGCGGTTTACACGATCGAAGTCGACCAGTTGGGCGACTTTGTCGAGGTGATCACCCTCACCGCCGACGGTGTTCCGGCCGGGGCGAACGTGGACTTCAGCGTCAACTCCGTCCCGCCGCCGTTCACTACGGTCATGACCGTCGGTAACCTGGCCGGGGCCGGGGCCGATGAATACGACGTCGCGATCACGGGCACCTCCGCCACGTTGCAGCGTGTCGCGCTGGTCGGCTTGCACATCGCCGACGGCGTCCCGGAGCAGGTCACGCTCTCCAGTCCCGGCGATGGCGAGACCGGAGTGCCGCTGCTGGCCGAACTGAGCTGGGAGCCGGCGGCTCAGGCACACGAGTACGAGCTCGAGGTGGCAACCGACGCGGCGTTCACAAACGTGGTCTACAGTGTCACCACCGCCGAGACGAGCCACACGCTCGATACGGCCCTGGACCCGCTCACGCGGTACTACTGGCACGTTTGGGCGACGAACATCTGCGGCGACGGCGACTACTCGGGCGCGTTCGATTTCATCACGGTCAACATGATCAGGCCGCTTTCCTACGACCTGCTCAACGGCGAGACCGGGACGTACACGTACTTTGACGACGAATACGACGGCGATGGAGACAATACCGTGCCGTTGGCACCGCTTTCCCGCGGCCTGGGCGACTTGACCAACGGCGTAATCGCCACGTCGCACTGGAATTCGACGCCCGAGCCTTACATCGGCTGGGTCAGCGTCGACCCGACCATCACCTTCTATTTCGCCGGCGAGGTCAACATCGACACCGTCGTCCTGCACCTCGACGACGACGGTGGCGGCGGCGGCGTGCATGTTCCGGACGACGTGACCATCTCGATGGGCGGCACGACGCTCGAATTCCCGTGCACCGATCCGCCGGGCGCGGAGCCCTTCGCGTTCGTGCTCACCGATCTGGACCTCAGCGGCGCTATGTTGGAGCTGACCATTGCCGACCACAGTACCAGCGGATACATGATGCTCAGCGAGGTCGAGTTTTACTCCGACGCAGAGCCCTGCATCGGCGACCTGGACGGCGATAACGACATCGACCTGGCCGACCTGGCCCAATTGCTGGCAAACTACGGGATGACCAGCGGCGCGGAATACGAGGATGGGGACCTCGACGGCGACGGCGACGTCGACCTGTCTGACTTGGCGTCCCTGCTGGCGGTCTACGGGACGACTTGCCCGTAAACCGCCGCCGCGTGCCGCGGGCGACATGACGGCTGTACCGGCGCTACGAAAGCCCGGCTCCGCTCAACGCAAGGAGCAACGGGAGATGGTGCGCGCAACTCCGCGAGAATCGGGACATCGAACGCTTGGCTTCACCTTGCTGGCCGCGGCGGCCACGCTGTTGCTCAGCTCCGGCGGCGCTTTTGGGCAGCCTCCGCGCTGATATTCGACCACCCCGACGGCCGGCCCGAGCTGCTCAACCCCGGCGAACCCACCACCTTCTCCGTGGTCGTCCGCGGCGAGTACGGCGGTATCTCCGTCAACGCAAAAGAGAGCCGTACAAGTCTGCTCATTCGCGGTCTGAACGTGCCCAGTCTTGCAATCACCGCGGTCGGAGCATTCTTGTCCCGCAAGGTTGGAATAGGAGGTTGGTCGCATGACGCCCGATGAATTC
The DNA here is from genome assembly GCA_030612705.1 of Phycisphaerae bacterium. Taxonomy (GTDB): domain Bacteria; phylum Planctomycetota; class Phycisphaerae; order UBA1845; family Fen-1342; genus JALSRY01. The sequence continues at coordinate 2,034 of JAUWNI010000004.1, forward strand.
CGCCGCCATGGCCGACAGGTGGTCGACTGGATCGCCGACTACATGGAGAAGGTCGAACGATACGCGGTGCAGTCAGCGGTCAAGCCCGGGGACATACGGCGGCAACTGCCGTCGGAGCCACCGCAAAACGGCCAGCCGTTCGAGGACCTGCTCGCCGATATGGAGCGCATCATCCTGCCTGGCATCACTCATTGGCAGTCGCCGAACTTCTTCGCGTACTTTCCTTCCAACAACTCCGGGCCGTCGATCCTCGGTGACCTGCTGTCTTCGGGGCTTGGGGTACAAGGGATGCTCTGGGCTACTAGCCCGGCCTGCACGGAACTGGAAACACATGTCCTCGACTGGTTGGCCGACATGCTCGGTTTGCCACACAGCTTCAAGTCCAGCACCGCCGGCGGCGGGGTAATCCAGGATACGGCCTCAAGTGCGTCACTGTGTGCGCTACTGGCAGCCCGCGAGCGAAAATCGCAGTTTGAAACGAACCGGCGCGGCGTAGATCGCCGTTTCACGGCCTACGCCTCGGCGCAGGCCCATTCCTCGATTGAGAAAGCGATGATGATCGCAGGGCTAGGGAAGGACCATCTGCGATTGATCGAGGTCGACGAGAACTTCGCGATGCGGCCTGACGTCTTGGCCGCGGCAATCCAGGCGGATCAGGTTGCCGGGCGACATCCGTGCTTCGTCTGCGCCACCGTGGGCACGACCTCGAGTGGGGCGATCGACCCTGTCGGGGCGATCGGCGAGATCTGCCGCCACGAAGGGTTGTGGCTGCACGTGGATGCGGCCATGGCGGGCTCGGCGGCATTATGCCCCGAGCTCCGTTTCATCCATGACGGATTAGATTTCGCCGACAGTTACTGTTTCAACCCGCATAAGTGGATGTTCGTCAATTTCGACTGCGATTGCTTCTACGTAGCCGACCGGGCCGCTCTAATCAACACGCTCAGTGTGCTGCCGGAGTATCTGAAGAACGCGGCCACAGCGTCCGGGGCGGTGATCGACTACCGTGATTGGCAGATTCCGCTCGGGCGGCGGTTCCGCGCTTTGAAGCTGTGGTTTGTGATTCGGAGCTTCGGGGTGGAGGGACTGCGGCAACGGATCGCCGCCCACGTCGAGCTGGCACGGCGGTTTGCGCGTTGGGTGGGCGACGACGCCGACTTCGATCTGGCCGGACCGGTGCCGCTGAACCTGGTCTGCTTCCGCCACCGCGGGGGCGACGAGGTCAACCAGCGCATCATGGATCGACTCAACGCGTCAGGCCGCTTGTACCTGACGCATACACGACTCGCCGGCCGGCTGACGCTGCGGATGTCGATCGGGCAGGCGAACACGCGATTGGAGCACGTCCGCCGAGCATGGGAGTTGATCCGTGAGGCCGCGGGCCCAGCGTAATTCGCGTGGCGCGGTTGGATAAGGGCAAGCTTGGTCTCGTGAGAAACCGTGGCTGAACGGCATGGATGGAGCCGTGGTCCGCGTTGACGAAGTGACAGAACGGATGCGGTTCGACGAGAGTGGTGGCCTTTGAAGCCCGATCTCAATAGGATTCAGGATCCGGTGCTGGACGGAGATCCATACCGACACTCCTTGACGGTAGTGAGCGTGGGAACATGGGCTAGTGGCGTCTCCTGTAGGTTACGAATATTCAGCCCATCCAGCCATGTTCGTGGGCCGAGCCACCGCGAAGGGAATATTCGATATGCACAGGTAATCTGCCACCGTAGGCCGTTCTTCTGGATATTCTTGCTGAGCCTCGATCCCCACGCTGACGGTTATCATATTGGAGCGTGACGACTAATGGTTTCGCCCGTGACGGTGGGCTGTCTCAACGTTCAAATATCCCCAAGACACTGCTTCTATTCTGACTCCCAAGCGGGGAGTCGTCCCGGTGTCCACGGTGCACCCGCGGCCTCGAGTTTGGCTTCCAGTTGTCGGAGGTCATCTTCGACCAAGACATGGAGCGCAGCCAACACCTCCGCGAATTCCGTGGCGGCATAACGGTATTGGTCACGGTGCGTTTGTGTCGGTGGTGAGGTCGTCCGCCATTGGCCTACGAGCGTATTGACACGCTCGTTGATTGATGGGGGTCGCGGTTCCTCCCGTTTCGTCAGCGTTTGGTCGCTACGAAGCTTCGTGAGAAGCTGATTCAAGCGCTGGTCCAACCGCTGGATCTCCACCAACATTGTTGGATCGGCCGCCGGTGTGTCGAGGAATGCCTTTCGGAGGTGCGCAACGCGATTCTGGCACTCCTCGGTAGCCCTGATCGCGCCGCGGACAGCGCGTTGTAGGCGAGATACCTTCTTCTGAAACGCCAACACCGCGGCGCGGTCGGCGGCGGCAAATGTCGCCAGCTCGAGCGGGATGACGTTGAACGGCTGCGGCTCGGCCAGCGGAGTGATGGTTCCATCCACCTCCTGCGCCAATGTAGCGGTGTAGGTTCCCGGCCGAGCGAGCGGCCCCATTGGTGGGCGCGCCCAGGGCGGTCGGTCTTCCGGCTCCTTAAGCTGGGTCGGCGTGGGCGCGGGATAATGCAGGTCCCAAGCGACGCGGTGGAAGCCCTTCTCGCGCGGTCCCGCGACTCGACGTACGATGGTACCGGTGTCGTCGCGCACCGTCAGCACGATCGACGGCTCCTGCTCCTCGTCTTCGGCTCGCAACTCCTCGAACGTTGGATAGCTTGCCGCGATACCCGCTTCGGCCGCTTTCTTTTCCGCTTCTTGGCGCCGTTCCTTGCGCGTCGTGATCTTGTCACGCAGGTAGTACGTGAGAACGGCTCCGAACGGCGGGTTTGGGGCGGCGTAGAAAGAAGCCCCCTGCGATCCGCGGCCCGAATCTCCGCCGAGCCGATTGCTCTGGATATAACGCCAGGCGCTCTTGATCGGGAATAACACCGCACCGCGCTCCAGAAGCTCCTTGTCGGCCGTTCGCAATGGCGTGTAGTCGTCGAGGATGTAGATGCCGCGACCGAACGTGCCCAGCACGAGGTCATTCTCTCGACGTTGGATGACGAGATCGCGCACCGGGATGGGCGGCATGTCGCCGGTGAGCTTGATCCACTGCTCGCCACCATCCACGGTGAAGTACGCCCCAAACTCGGTACCCACAAACAACAGCTTCGGATTCACGTCGTCCTCGGCAATGCTGTACACGGTGTCGCGCGGCGGCAGGTTCCCGGCGATGGTCGTCCAGGTTCGCCCGCGATCGGTACTGCATAGAAGGTAGGGTTTGAAGTCGGCGTTCTTGTGGTTGTCGAACGCGGCGAACACAGTGTCGACGTCGTGTAGCGAGGCGCTCAGGCAGCTCACGTAGGTCATCTCGGGTACGCCTGGAAAGGTCTCAATCCGCCGCCAGTGCCGGCCACCGTCCTCAGTGACCTGGATCAATCCATCGTCCGTACCGACGTAGATCAGCCCCTCGGCGAGCGGCGACTCCGTTAGCGAAACGCAGTTACCAAACCACGATGTGTTAAGGTGCTTGGCCACTGCGTCGGCGGACTGGATCTTGCCCATGACCTTCAAGGTGTTGCGATCAAGCCGGCGAGTGAGGTCGTCGCTGGTAACCGTCCAACTCTCGCCGCGGTCATCGGAGCGGAAGAGCTTGTTGGCGGCGAAGTACAGTCGCCGGTGATCGTGCGGGCTGAGGATCAGCGGCGAGTCCCAGTTCCAGCGGTACGGCTCTTGGCCCGGAGCCTCCCGGGGCTTGATGTCGATCCGCTCGCCGCTGCGCCGGTCGTAGCGCACCAGGCCGCCGTACTGCCATTGGCTGTAGACAATGTTGGGATCTTTCGGATCAACCTGTGTCTTGTAGCCGTCGCCGCCAACCGTGACGAACCAGTGCTCGTTCGCGATACCGACGCGGTCGCGGGTACGCGACGGTCCGCCCAGCGTGGCATTGTCCTGCGTGCCGCCATAGACGTTGTAGAACGGCGTGGCGTCGTCGGCGCTGACGCGATAGAACTGGGTGATCGGCAGGTTAGGCTTCGGGTCCCAGTTCTTGCCCCGATCGAAGCTCTCGTATACGCCGCCGTCACAGCCGATCAGTAGGTAGTTGTTGTCGTCTGGGTCGATCCACAGGGCGTGATCGTCCACGTGGCGGTGCTCGCGCGGCATGCGCTGGAACGTTTTTCCGCCGTCTTCGGTAACGTGCAGGAACGTATCCAGGACGTAGATGCGATCCACGTCACACGGATCGCAGACGATCTCGTTGTAGTACTGGGCGCTGGTTGTCTTGTATTCGCCGCGCTTCTCCCAGGTTTCGCCGCGATCCACGGATCGGAAGAAGCCGCCCTTATCGTTGGCCGCATCAATAATGGCATAAACGACGTCCGGGTTGGTGGGCGCGATGTCCAAGCCGATCCGACCCATGTCTACCTCGGGCAGCCCCTCGGTGAGCTTGCGCCAAGTCTGGCCGGCATCGGTGGACTTGTATAGCGCTGATTCCGGCCCGCCGTTGATCAGCGTCCACACCCGCCGTCGCCGCTGATACGCGGAGGCATAGAGCACGTCTGGGTCACGCGGGTCGGCATGGATTTCATTGAAGCCCGTGTCATCGCTGACGTGCAGGATGCGCTGCCAGGTTTGGCCGCCGTCGGTCGTCTTGTACAGGCCGCGGTCGCCGCCGGCTCGCCACAACGGCCCCTGAGCGGCGACGTATAGCACGTTCGAGTCACGCGGGTCAATCAAGATCATGCCGATGTGCTCGGAGTCCTTGAGACCCAGGTTCTCCCAGTGGGCGCCGCCGTCGCGCGTACGGTACACGCCGTCGCCAAAGCCGACGCTGCGCTGACTGTTGTTCTCGCCGGTGCCAACCCATACCACGTGAGGGTTCTTGGGGTCCATTGCCAGACAACCGATTGAGTACGAACCTTGCTTGTCGAACACAGGTGTCCACGTCGTGCCGGCGTTGACCGTTTTCCATACGCCACCGGAGGCTACCGAGATGTAGTAGCGCGCGCGGTTATTCGGATTGACGACCAAATCGCTGATCCGACCGGCCGTGAGGGCCGGTCCGAGCGAGCGCAGCTTGAGACCCGCGAAAGTCTCACCGGACATGAGTTCTGGCTCTTTCGACGTAGTCTCCGTCGAGGATCCCTGATCCGTCACAGGTGGAGGTGGTGCCATAAAAAAGACTACGATCGTTGGGAGCAGCACGACAGACAGTTTCATTCTTGTTCCTCTCGGCGGCTTCTGCGCCGGAATGCGCTGTGGCTGCCGGCGGAGCCGACCTTTTCATGATCCCAATAGGCGCCGCACTCCGATCAAGCAGCAATCTGAGAAGCGTGGCATTATGGCAGGATCGTACTCGAATTCTCGCGGTGTTGCTGCCAATCCGGGTAAGCTGTACTGGATCAAAAAGCCCAAAGAAATCAAAACGTACTACGCCTACGACGACCGCGTTCACAATGCGGATCCTGGTTGGGTTGCCAAGTGGATGTGCTTGTCCATCGCCGGGTTGAGCGTACGCCTCGGTGGCTGTTCGGATTGAAGAGGATGCCCCTCCGACGCGCCGCCTTGGTTGCTCCGCCGGACCAATCCACCCTCGTTCAAACGACTCGTCAGCTGTGCAGCACCGCGCTAAGTTCTCCGATCGTCCGCGCGGCGCACGACCGAAGGACTGACTCGTCGTCCTGCAACATCACCAGCAGGGGCTCGAGGACATTGGGAGTCACGGTCACCACCCGCAAGCGACGCGAGCGCCCGGGGGAGCATGGGAACGGCCGAGACTGTCGAACGGCGAGCATGGTCAAGCCATACGTTGCAGGTCGCCCCGCAGCCCTCGGCGGATGATGTCGATCAGTCTGGGCGGTAGATGTGAGATGTTTCCGAGCGTTTCATGTTTGACCTTGCCGCCCTGGCGATAGCTGCGCCGCAGCAAGGTTGTCTGGTAGACCTCGCCTTTGTATTTGCGCTTGGTCGTGGCTACGTGAACTGTTCCGCTTCTTGCTAGTATACTAATGTTATAGCACAAGAACCGGCATCGCGCAAGCATAATCCTGTATATTAGTGGCTACATTTGGAAGAAAACCAGCCCCTCCAACCCTATGTCGATTCAGAGGTTAGGCTCGAAAACAGGGATCAAAGTCGCGAAAAGTTCAGACTAGCCGGAATTCGACTTGGGGGGACAGATTCCTCGGTGCGGAGTCTACCCTGAGCGAAGCCGAAGGGCTTTTCGGAATGACGGCGTACGCACGGACCCGCACGGAAATTACGCTCACCCTTCGGAAACGGGTGCGGATAAAAAAATGAGTCTCCGGAATAAACCGTTCCAAAGCGTGACGGTGGTGTGAATTTGAGCGTTAACTACATCACACCGCAGGAGTTACGTTTTTCTAGGCGCGAACTGCCGACGAGAAACCGTCCACCCAGCAAGCGGGAATAGCGTTTTTTCTCTTGCGTTTTGGCTCGGGAGGTGATTAGAGTTTTGCTTTTGGTAGCGAAAATCGCACGGATGTGATGCTCGCTGCCAAGCCCTTGGCGAGGAAGGTGAATGAGTTCACGGCCAAGTGTGTCGGAACCTCAGATGAATCATTCGAAGTATCTGCTGGAGTTCGAGAAGCCCATCGCCAAGATGGAGCAGGAGATCCAGCGTCTCGAATCAAGTCAGGTCGAGTCCGGACGCGACTACGCGGACATCATTAAGAGCATCCGCGATCAACTAACCGCCGCCCTGCGCGAGGCGTACGGAAATCTGACCCCGTGGGAGAACGTGCTGGTAGCGCGTCACCCGCGACGGCCTCTGATGCGCGATTATATCCGCATGTTGTGCAGGGATTTCTGCGAACTGCACGGAGATCGTCAATGCGCGGACGACAAGGCGATCGTGTGCGGGTTCGCCCGGCTCGCTGGTCAGCGCGTGATGCTTATCGGGCACCATAAAGGCCGCGACACGCGCGAGAAGATCGAATCGAACTTCGGCTGCGCGCACCCGGACGGGTATCGCAAGGCGATGCGAGCAATGAAGCTGGCCGAAAAGTTCCACGTTCCAATCGTAAGTCTAGTCGATACGCCGGGTGCTTACCCCGGAGTCGAGTCCGAGGAGCGGGGAATTGCATGCGCGATCGCGGTCAACCTGATGGAAATGTCGCGGCTGAAGACGCCGATCGTCGCCTGTGTGATCGGCGAGGGCGGTAGTGGAGGAGCCCTGGGCATTGCCGTGGCCGACCAGGTCGCCGTGATGCAACATGCCTATTACTCGGTGATCAGCCCGGAGGGCTGCGCCGCGATTCTATGGAAATCGGGTGAGCACGCCCCGAAGGCGGCCAAAGCCCTGCGATTGACGCCTGAAGACCTGTTGCGACTGAAGTTGATCGACGCGATTGTGCCGGAACCTCTGGGCGGAGCGCACCGCGACCCCGAGGCAACGGGGAAGAACCTCGAGACCTGGATCGGCCGTTCGCTACGCGAGTTGAAACGCCCCAAGGTAGAAACGATCGTGCGGCGGCGCTACGAGCGGCTGCGTCACATCGGCTCGTTCCATGAGTCGGTCGCTGCCGACAACCCGACTAAGGTCTCGAAAACACGGAGTCGGCGGCGTCAGCCGGCCGCGCGGGTGATAACTGCTGCTCAATCCTGAAGTAACGCGTGAATTGGTAGAGCGTGTCGGATCCCAGGACTCAACCCGTCGAAATCGATCTTGAACGCACCGAGCATCTGGAAATCCGCTGGGCCGATGGTCACCAGAGCACTATTGCATTGCCGCACTTACGCAACGCATGCCCATGTGCAAGCTGTCGGCAGACTCACTTGGAACGTGTGAATAACCCCCCGGCAGTCATACCGTCGGAGCAGAGCATGCCGGATATGATGATTGTCGAAAGGGCTGAGCTGGTCGGCGCTTACGGGCTGAAAATCGTCTGGAATGACGGCCACGACACGGGGATTTACGATTTTGCCCTGCTGCGCGAGCTGGGTGGATGAATATTCTCACTTCGGCTATTGCGGATCGAACCGGATACCCGGTTACGGCGTAGAAAAAATGGTAAACCACAACAAATTGCGGTATTTTCCTATCCGAGTCGGCTTGGAGCGCGTTATAATGCCCTGTTTAAGATATGATACGGGTTCAACAGATACGGTATAATCACAAGAGAGGTATCACGAGCAATATGGAAATGGTGACCTTACAAGCAATTGATCTGAATCTGTTTCTCTACGACCGTCCGTTGCACCCGGAGCTGTTTCAGCATTTTGCTGATTATCGGATCCGACAGGGTCGTTATCACGCGGATATCTGGATCACCGGGCTGAGTCATGTACTCACAGTGACGATGGGCCACCGCTCGGTCACTGAATTGGTCTATAATGATCTGGATATACTGCCGACACGCGGCGTACTGACGCGTTTTCGCATCAAGGGCGAGCGCGACGGTGAGCGAGAGATGTCCGATGGCTGGCGCTACATGGTCAGTAGCCAGATTGAGATTATGGCTGAGCCGCTGTACAAGTCGGTTCATAACGATTTGATTCGGCACGCGGCAAAGCGTGGCTGGTACTACGCTTACGAGCAATGGGCCGACGGAGAGCTGGTTCCGTTCACGTATATTGACTACGAGGCCCGCGATCGGGAATTTCACGTACACGTGTTCCACGCGTTCCCGCAGGACCACACGTTGGTCAAGACGCAGTCGATTTTCGAGTTGCCGAGCTAATCGGTCGACGTTTGCAGACAGCGCCACCCGCGGTTCGGCTTAATACCGCGAGTGGCTTTTTTATTGGACGGTAGCGCTTTGTCTGGGTTGATTTGATGGGTAGTGTTTCTTTCGAGACCGTGATAATGCTTGAAGAGGGCAACAATACTCGAAGAGCCGCGGACTTTAGTCCGCCCGGTCCTTCGGAAAGGGGTAATTCTACTCCCCGAACGACCGGGCGGACTGAAGTCCGCGGCTCCTCGGGCGGCTCCTCGGGTTGAACCCATCAAAGCAACACTGACGGAGCACCAGGACTTCGATTCGTGTCCCACACGGCTAAAGCCATGGGCCACACCTCTATCGAGATACGGATACCTCGATGCCCGTGTCGGATCCGAATGTGATTCACATCAATGGCGCCCGCGTTCACAACCTCAGGGACGTCACGCTGACGCTCCCGAAAGGTCGGCTGATCTGCTTCACCGGCGTCTCCGGCAGCGGTAAGAGCAGCTTGGCATTCGACACGCTGTACGCCGAGGGGCAGCGGCGATACATCGAGTCGCTCAGCTCGTATGCCCGGCAGTTCATGGGCGAGCTGCCCAAGCCGGATGTCGACCAGATCACCGGGCTGGCCCCCTCGATTTCGATTCAGCAGAAGACGAGCGGGTGGAACCCGCGCAGCACAGTGGGCACGATCACGCAGATTCACGACTACCTGCGGGTCTTGTTTGCTCGGGCGGGTACGGCGCACTGTCCGGAGTGCAAACGGCCGATAACCGCGCAGACGCGTGAGCACATGCTGGCGCGGATTCTATCGCTGGATGAGGGGACAAGGCTGGTACTGCTGGCACCGAAGATTCGCGGTCAGAAAGGTGAATATCGCGATCTGTTCGAAGAGCTGTTGCACCAGGGATTTGTGCGAGCACGGGTCGACGGCGAGATTATTGAATTAGCAAGCCCGCCGGAGCTGGATCGCTATCGCCGACACGATATCGAGGTCGTCGTGGATCGCTTGGTCGTTCAGGCGGGAGTGCGGCCGCGTCTCGCGGAAGCGCTCGAGCTGGCGCTGTCGAGCGGCGACGGGGCGGCGATTGTGATGATTCCGAGCGAGAACGCAGACTCCGGGCTGGGGCACCGGAGGCGGAAGGCGGGCCGGGGAGGTCGGGATATTCTGCTTTCGTCGGGGTATGCCTGCACGGCGTGCGGGTTGAGCTTTGAGCCGCCGAGCCCGCAGATGTTCAGCTTCAACAGTCCACGGGGGATGTGTGAATACTGCGACGGGCTGGGGACGCGTTTCGACTTCGATCCCGAGCTGCTGATTCCGAATCCGTCGCTGAGTTTTCTTGCTCCGTGCGTCGCGGCGCTGCGCCGGCCGCCGGGACGTTGGCGTAGACACATATATGAAGGCGTGGCGCGCCATCTGGGAGTCGATTTGAAGAAGCCTTGGCGTGACCTGCCGACAGGCGCCCGCGAAGCATTGCTATACGGGACGGGTGACGCTCATGTCACATTCGAGTGGAAAGGACGCTACGGCGTATGGAAGCACGGGGGAACGTACGAAGGCGTCATTCCCAAGCTACACGCCCAGCACAGGAAAGCCGGTTCCGCAATAGTGCGGCGTTTTTACGAACAATACATGCGGCAGACGACCTGTCCGCGTTGTCAGGGTGCCCGGCTGGTCGCGCAAGCGCTGGCGGTCACCTTGACCAGCCGATGCAAGGAAATCGGCAAGGGCGAGGCGGCCCGGCTGAACATCGACGAGGTGTGCAAGCTGTCGATCGACCGCGCGTTGGCGTTCTTTGATGAGCTTGAGCTCGATCGCCTGGGCGAGCAGATTGCCGAAGAGCCGTTGAAGGAGATTCGGGCCCGGCTACGGTTTCTGGTGGATGTGGGGCTGGAATATCTGACACTCGATCGACAGGCACCGACGCTGGCGGGGGGCGAATCGCAGCGAATTCGACTGGCGAGCCAGATCGGGTGCGGGCTGGTGGGTGTGCTGTACGTGCTGGATGAGCCGAGTATCGGACTGCATCCGCGGGACAATCGCCGACTGCTGTCGTCGCTGCAACGGCTGCGTGACATGGGGAACACGGTGATCGTGGTTGAGCACGACTGGGACACGATGGAGGCCGCGGACCTGATAGTGGATTTTGGTCCCGGACCGGGGGTTCGCGGGGGTGAAGTGGTGGCGCGGGGGAATTTGCGTGAGATAGCCGAAACGGCGAATTCGGTGACGGGGGCGTACCTATCGGGCCGGAAAAGTATTGAAATACCGGCGGCGCGCCGCCCGGTAACACGTCGATCACCGCGCAATCAGCGGGGTCGAGTCAAGTCTTCGCGACAAATCAACGAGTAGATCGGTAGCGGTTTCGAACGATACGCGGGTCTCGGTACGCTCCGGGTTCGCGGTTATTTTCGGAACACGCGGTTTTACCGTGGCCGGGGGGTACGGTCAGTGCCGCGGCGGGCAAGTCAAGCATCAAATTCAAAATCATGCCCTCTATCTCAGGAAAGTTTTGAATCCTTCATTAGCGAACGTGCCTTGAGTCGCACGTTGAGAGGGAACACGGCGGATCTTCCGAAGCGAGTCATGCGCCGGGTTCGAAAGTTGGCGAGTGTCCAACGGCGGCCGCAATCAAGCGGATGCCACCGAAGGTTGGGAACGGCCATGAGCACAAGCGGCAGAATAACGCTGATTTGTCCGAATCTGTCGTGTCGGCGAACGCTGCACGTTCCACTGTCGTCGCGCGGCAAGGTGATGCGTTGCGCGTATTGCAACTCACCGTTTCGCGTACCCGAGAACATCAAGAATGAATCTGAAACGGTCTCGGCGGTTCGTGAGGGAAAGAAAGAGTAAGGGAAAGTAGTCAAGGCGGCCCAGCGCCGCCGGTGGTGAAGGAAGCGGGACATGAAAGCGCCAGCACACGAGTGCCTCGGGCCGGTAGTCCGGCCCGGGTCAACGCCTAATGTAATTGCTGAATACAAGTCGTCCGCGGCCTTCTCGCCGGCCGGGCAGGATACGGGATCGGCGGCGACGGACCGGCAAATCATTCTGAACTTAAAAACGCTGTTCGAACGCGATCCGGCTTTGATTTCATCGTTGATGGAGGACCCGGAACGTCACCCATCGACTCCGTGCGCGACCACTTTGATGGTCGCGGCCCGGGAGGCACTGGACGCGCGCCCGAACTCGGCGGAATTGCACTATCACGTTGCGCGGGCAGCGGCGCGGCTTGGGAGACCGCAAGAAGCGGCGAGTCTGCTCGAACGGGCGTTGGAGTTGAACCCATGCCACAGCGGAGCCTCGGTTCTGCTGAACGACGTCTGCATGCTGTTGAAGGAGCCGCACCGTGCGGTCGCGTGGGTGCAGCGCCTGCTACGGGCGGACACCGCACCACCGTCGACGGTGTCACCGGGGGGACGCGACAGGAGAGGAAATGAGCTATTTACTTGAAACACTGGGCCGCGGCCTGCTCGGGCGCCTGCTCAATGCTTTCGAAAACCAGTTGCCGAACTCGCCCGACGACGAGGTGGAGGTGCTTGCGCGCCGTCAGCGAGACGCCTGCACGTCGTTTGACCTGACGATGCGGCTGGGCTCGGCGTATCTGCGCGAGGCGCGGCTGAGCGATGCCCGGAAGACGTTTGAAGCGGCGATGCACCTGGACGGCCCGGCGCACGTGCCGGCACTCGGGTTGGCGTGCGTTTGTGACGAACTCGGCCGGATCGATCGCGCGTTGCACTATCTGGGGCAGGCATACGAAAACGATCCGCGCGATCCGTCCATCGCGTTCGGCATGGGATTATGTCACGAGCAGCAGGGGGATCTGATTGACGCCGTCGAGTCGTACGGCCGCGCGATCGAGCTTTGTCCACACCTGCGTAACGCCTACGAACGGCTGGGGGCGATCGCGGTGCGGCGCGGCGACTGGGGTGGGGCGCGGGAATGCTATCGGCAACTGGCCGAGTTGGAGCCCGGCGATCTGAACGTGCTGTTGCCTCTGGCAAACTTGCAGCTTCAGGAGGGCTGTCCCGAAGAAGCGGCCGAGACGTTTCAGCGGGCGCTCCTGATCGAGCCGGAAGCGGCCGACGAGACGCTCGACGCGGCGGCGGAGTTCGAGGATGAGGGGCGTTTGTCACAGGCGATTGGCACGCTGGAGAAGCTGGTCGAGAAGTATCCGGGCGTGACCGAATTCCGCGTGCACCTAGCCGACCTGTACGTCAAGGCGGGCGACGACGACGAGGCGGTGACGCAGTATCACGCCGCCCTGGAACTGCACCCGACGTTTCTCGAAGCGACCGTGAAACTTGGCACGCAACATCTGCGGCGGCAGCGCTACGACGCCGCCGCCCAGGCGTTCAACCGCGCGGTGGAGCTGAACGACCGGTTATTGACGGCGTTCGTGGGGCTGGGGGTCGCGCAGCATGATGCGGGACATAAGCAGGATGCATATGCCACGTTCGATCTGGCGGCCAGTCTGGCGCCGAACAGCACGCTGCTGTTTTCGGAGACGAATCGGCTGCATTTGAAATCGCTGCGTCAGCGCGGTCACGGGGACCTGATGTACTATGACCAGCCGCTGGAGGAACCCGGGCACGACGAATTGCTGGTGGAGGCGATCCGCCGGCATCAACAGGTCCTGGCGACTCATCGCTGTCGGGCCGACCTGCACTACCGTCACGGGATGCTGCTGCGGCAGGTCGGAGATTTTGAGGCGGCGACGCAGGCGTTTCAGGAAGCCATTGCGATCAATCCGTCGTATTCCAAGGCATTGATCAAGCTGGGGATCACGTGGAAGGAGCTGGGCCAGACCGAAGAGGCGCTCGATGTTTTCGGCCGAGCGCTGCGGCTCGACGAAAGCCACGTGAACCTGCATTACCAGTTGGGGTTGCTGTACGCCCAATACAACCAGTTTGATCTGGCGGTCGAGCGGTTCGAGACCTCGCTGTCCGGGCAGGCCGGCGCGATCGAGTTTCGTCACAACCTGGCCTTGGCGTTGCAGAATATCGGCATGGTGGACCGCGCCGACGCCACCTGGCATTCGATCTGCGAGCTGTCGTATAGCAACAACGCGGGGCCGGGTGGTAACCGGATCCAGGCGATCCACGACCCGCGGCCCGAATAATCCGCACCGATCGACGGGATGCACACCACGGCGGCTTCCCGCATCGGCAGGTCTTGCCTCGAACGTGCAGAACTTGCGTCCTCGTTGCAGCTTACCTCCGGCCGGGGTTAAAAACCTCGGCCGGTCTGCTTGTTGCTAATTCCACTAATGTCGTTGACTTAGAGCTTGTCGCGCGGCGAGTGCGAGCAACGATCTCCCGCTCTGGCACGTGATCTGCAAAGCAACCGCTACACGTCCGCCGCGTAAACCCGCGCGGGCGGACGGAGTATCGGGTCTGAGCGCGCGCCGCTGTGCGCGGCGTCCGTTCGGGCGTGTTGGTCGAACCGGTTTGGGACGAGTACGGAGTCGCGGCGTGCGACAAGACAAACGAGATCGCGTCAAGAAAGTCGTAACACCAGGCACAACCATTGACGCGGACGAATCGCCGGCCGACTGGCGTGAGTTGGGACGGCACGTGCTCAACGAGGCGATGCGGCGAACGGCACGCGATTTGCGGCGACGAAACGGCTGCACAGTGCGGTCTTACGAATTCCGCCGAAATTCGGGGGGGCCATCGTGATCTACGGGCTGTACCAATCCGCGGCTGGGATGATGGTCAACGAGTACCGGCAGGACATTCTGGCAAACAACCTGGCGAACGCGGAGACGGTCGGCTTCAAGCGTGAGATCGCCAGCTTCGCGGAGCGGCTGCAAGCGAGCGGAGCCGGCCAGCGCGACGGGCCCAGCAACGATCTGATGGAGGCGCTCTCGGGCGGCATCTGGCTCGCGCGGACCGACACCGACTTCAGCGAAGGGGCGTTTATCCAGTCGGACAACCCGCTCGACGTCGCGATCACCGGGCCGGGCTTTCTGCGGGTCAACGCCGGCGGCCGGGAGTATCTCACACGCGACGGACGGATGATGATGGACCCCAACGGCCGGCTGGTGTCGGCTACCGACGGTGCGTCGATTCTGGGTCAGGCCGGTCAGCCGATCCGTCTGAACCCGCGCGGTGGCGAAATCTCGATCGACGAGGCCGGGCGGATCAAGCAGGGCAACCTGACGGTCGCTCGGCTGGGTTTGGTGGACGTCGACAACTATGAAGTATTGCGCAAGGCGGGGGCGGGACGCTTCGACGCCAATGGCGCCACGCTGACGCGCTCGTCGGCGAAGTTGATTCCCAAGTTTCTGGAAAGCTCGGGCGTCGAGCCCATCAAGGAACTGGTCACGATGATCGAGGCCGCGCGCGCCTACCAGCTCAACGCGCAGATGGTCACGCTACAGGACCAGTCAGCCGGCCGCCTGATCAACGCCGTGGCCAGTCCGTAGGAGGCTGTAGTCAGTCGGCTCATAGATGGCTGTAGTCAGTCGGCCCAGAGTTGGCTGTGGTTAGTTGGCTTGGAGTTGGATGTGGTTAGTTGGTTCGGAGTTGGATGTAGCCAGTTCATGGGAAAAACTGAAATCTGCGATCTGAGATTTGAAATTAGAGATTTGAGATTTGAAATCAGCAATTTGGAATCTGAAATCAGCAATTTGGAATCTGCGATCTGGAATTAAGAACCGGCAATATGAAATTTGGAATCTGAATCCTGAACCCTGAACCCTGAGATCTGAACCCTGAACCCTGAACCCTAAACAAGGACGCACAACATGGCCATCACGGCCCTTCATACCGCCGCCACGGGCATGCAGGCCCTCTCCACCAAGATCGACGTGATCGCGAACAACATCGCGAACGCCGAGACGGTGGGCTTCAAGTCCTCGCGGGTGAACTTCCAGGACCTGCTCTACCAGATCCGGGCCCAGCCGGGCGTGCAGACCAGCACCGAGACGGCGGCGCCGCTGGGGACGCAGATCGGCCTGGGCGTGCTGGTGAGCAACACGCAACTCAACTTCAAGCAGGGGTCGGCGATTCAGGGCAACAACCTCGACGCCATGATCCAGGGTGACGGGTTCTTCCAGGTGGAGTTGCCGAACGGAGGGGTGGCGTACACGCGGGCGGGTAACTTTGTGCGTAACGCGAACGGCGAGTTGGTGCTGGGCAACAGCATGGGTTATCGCCTGCGGGACACGCCGACGATTCCCGAGAACGTTCCGAGCGACAAGATTTCGATCGGGAGCAATGGGGAGATCAGCGGGCTCGACGAGAACGGGCAGATCCAGACCTTCGGCCAACTCCAACTGGCCTGGTTTCCAAATCCGGGCGGGTTGATTCAGTACGGCTCGAACGTCTACGCCGAGACCGACGCCTCCGGGACTCCCAGTGAGGGCAATCCGGGAGAGGACGGTCTGGGCACGATCATCCCCGGCCATCTCGAACAGAGCACGACCGAAGCGGTGACCGAGCTGGTCGAGCTGATCAAAACCCAGCGGGTCTTCCAGATGAACTCGCAGTCGATCCAGACCGCCGACCAGGCGCTACAGGTCGTGGCGAACCTGCGGCGGTAACGCGGACGGTGAATGGCGCGCCCTGGAGGTAAGCGCATGAGACTACTTTTGCGAATCAGTCTTTTCTCGGTGGCCTTGGCGGGCAGCGCCGCCGCCGACCTGATCGAAAAGGACGTGAGTCGGCTGAAGTTGCGACCACAGGCGTACGTGCGTGGCGACGTGGTGACGTTGTCCGACGTCCTGAACTTTACGCGGGCCGATCCGCGATTGTCGGCCGAGATCGGCGACGAGCCGGTGGCGGCGGAACTGATTGCGCCGACCGAGACGGAAATCACACACGACCAGGTTGTGCGTCGGCTGGAGGAGCTGGGCGTAAACCTGTCGCGAATATTGGTCAGCGGCGCGTTGTCGTGCCATGTGACGCTGGAGCCGGCGCAGGCTGAAATGTTGCCGGGAGAAGCCGCGGACGAGGCACCGCTGATACGCGCGCGGTCGTACGAAGCCGGTGCGACGACGCTGGCGGACGTGCTGCGGGCGCGGATCGAAGACGAATTGGCCTCGGCCGGCGGAACGGTCGAGATCGAGTTCGAGCGAGCCGGACAGGAGTTTCTCGAACTGACCACGCCGCCGTTTGACTTTTCGATCCGAGGTGATCGCGGGCGCAAGCTGGGTCTGCGGGAGTTCAACATCACGCTGCGCCGCGACGGGCGCGTGCAGCGGACGGTGCGGATCGGGGCGCGGGCCAAGCTGGTCAAGCAGGTGCTGGTCGCGGCCAAGCCGTTGAACATCGGCGCGTACGTCAGGCGCGAGAGCCTGGATTACGCGACGCGGATTTTCACCAGCGGGCACGACCTGGGCATCAACTATCCCGAGCAGATCATCGGGCAGCGGGTTAAAAAATTTGTGCCGGTCGGGCAGATGATCCACGTCGACGATCTCAAGGTGGTCGATCTGGTGCGGCGTTCGCAGCCGGTGACGGTGGTCGGCAGCGTGTCGGGCGGGGATAGCGTCAGCATTCGAATCACGGGCGACGCACTCGACTCGGGCGGGTACGGCGACACGATTCGCGTCCGCCTGGGCGACTCGCGCGAGAACTACCGCGAGGTGCGCGGGGTGGTCAGCGGCGTCGGCACGGTGCGTCTGGCAGACGGTGGATTGTGAGGCTTACGCGGATGAACGGGAGTACCGCGATGCGGCGTAATCTAACTTGGGCACGTGTTCTGCTGATTGTCGGAGCTTTTTGCGCGACCGCGGACGCTCAGAGCAATTCGCTTTTCCACCTTACCGGCAACCAGGCAGCACCGACGACGCAGCCGGCTTTGGGTGCGCGGGAGGTTTTACTCCCGGCGCCGCCGATGCTGGTGTATCCGCGGCTCGGGCAGGACGACGACACACCGCCGCCGAACGAGGTGTTGCTGGCGACGGCGTTGATCGCGGTGGAAGCACCAAAGCCGCGCAAGATCAAGGTACACGACCGAATCACGATCATCATTCGCGAAGAGAAGCGCTCGACGTCCGACTCTGATCTGAAGCGCGAGAAGAAATGGGAGATCGAGGCGGAGCTCAAGGAGTGGATCCGCCTCAATGAGGCGCACAAGCTCATCCCGCAGGTCTTTCCGGCGGGGAATCCCGCAATCGACCTCAAGTACGACGACAAGTACGAGGGCAAGGGCCAGGTCGGCCGCAAGGACACGCTGGTCACCCGCGTCACCGCGACCGTGATCGACGTCAAGCCGAACGGCGATCTGGTGCTCGAAGCGAAGAAGGACATCAAGGTCGATGAGGATCGGCAGGTTATCAAGCTGACCGGCATCTGCCGTAGTGATGATGTGACGGTACAGAACACCGTGCTGAGCACGCAACTGGCGGATGCGAAGATCGACATCCAGCACAGCGGACCGACCCGCGACGCGACTCGTCGGGGTTGGCTGGCGCGAATCTGGGATTTCATTCGGCCGCTGTAGCCGTGAAGGAACGCACGCGAGTGCCGTTGTAAAGCAAGGAAGCGTGAATTCATGAGCACGACGGGCTTAGGCCGCAAACGCATGCACTGGACACTGGCGATCGTTGTTTTGGCAACGGCCGCCGGGGCGGTGGCCGAAGTTCGCGTGCAGGACATCGCTCGGCTGCAAGGGCAGCGCACCAACAAGCTGATGGGCTACGGCCTGGTGGTCGGGCTCAACGGGACCGGCGACGGGGGAAAGAACGAGCACACCATGCGGGCGCTGATGGCGATCCATCGCAAGTTCCATCAGCCGGTGCTCAGCGCGGATGAGCTGAAGAACGCCAACAACGTCGCGCTGGTGGTGGTCGAGGCGACGATCCCCGAGTTCGGGGCGCGCGAGGGGCAGACGATCGACGTGGCGGTGTCGGCCTTCTCGGCCAAAAGCATCAAAGGCGGGCGATTGCTGACGACGCCGCTGCAATTCACGGCGTTTGATGAAAACGATCCGGCGACGCAGCAGATTCTGGGTTTTGCGGGGGGGTGGGTGGACCTCCCGGATTTGAGTGTGCTGACGCGGGGGATCATTCGCGGCGGTTGCACGCTCGAGGCGGACTTCTTCTACAACTTCATTCTCGACGGGTACGTCACGCTGGTGCTCGACGAGGAGCACGCCGGGTTCCAATGGGCCCAGCTTGTCGCGCGGGCAATCAACCACGAGTTGATCAACCCGACAGAGATCAGAGCCCAGGCTCGCAAAGCGAAGGAGGCGGGGCGCGTGGTGGTCGCGCCAAGTGTCGCGGACGCGCTCGGGCCGAAGAATATTCGGGTGCGCATCCCGCCTTACGAGTTGGCCAAGCCGGCGGGGTTCATCAGTCGGGTGTTGCAAACGCACGTTTTTATGACGCCCAAGCAGCCGGCGCGGGTCTGCATCAACCGCACAACCGGGCACGTTTCGTTCACCGGGGCGGTGACGATCTCGCCGACGATATTGCAACTGCCCGGACTGGGGACGCTGGCGGTGGGCAGCGCTCCGGCCAAGTCGCGCGGCGGCGCGGCGCAGGGCGGCGGCGGGGTCGAGTTTCAGGAACTGTTGAACACGTTGAGCAAGTTGCAGCTTCAGCCGGCGCAGATGGTGGAGACTATCGAGCACCTGCATCGGACCGGCACGCTGCACGCGCAATTGATATACATGGAGTAAAACGGCGCATGGAAGTCATGCGGGTTCAAAGTTCGACGCAGTCTTACGACGCCGGCGCGACGGCGCGCAAGCTAGACGTGTGGCGCGCCCTGGGGCGCAAAATCGACCCCCGCGATCCAGGTTTGGCCCACGAAGCGGCCAGCCTGCTGACGTCGCAGCTCTTCTTCGCACCGATGCTGGCGGAGATGCGCAAGCTGCCGTTCGGCCGGGAATTCGGTCACGGCGGGCGTATGGAGGAGGCGTTGGGGGAGCAGTTGGACATGCGGATCGCCGACACCGTGGCCCGTAGCGACCGGGGTCTGACGGCCCAGTTGGCGGAGAAGCTTATCCGGAAGCAGTCGTCGGTGGATCCGGTGTCGCTCCAGGCTTCGTGGCCGGCGGAAATGCAGGCCCGCGCCGCCGGCACGGGGGGTGAGATATGAATCGCACGGTCGGAAAGTCGGAAATGAGCGGTGAAGCGATGCAGACACAAACCGTGACCAATCCAGCCGACGGGCGGCAGCAAGACCCCGGCGTTCAGATCGAGGAATTGCTGGAGACGGTGTCGTTGCTGCACGAGCTGCTCAAGCGGCTGCTCGAACTCGCACGGGCCAAGCTGGCGGCGATGCGCGCCGCCGACGCCGAGACGTTGCACCAATGCGCCGCGGAGGAGTGCGACGTGCTGGAAGCGTTGTTTAAACGTGAGAAGCAGCGGGACGCAGTCCTTGCGCGCCTGGCGCAAAGCCTGCATTGGAGCGGTGACGAGCGGGCGCGTCTTTCGGAAATCGCGGAAAGATTGCCCGAGCCGTTTTCCTCGCGTTTGCGGGCGAAAACGGCGGGTTTGCGGAAAACGGCGGATGAATTGCAGCGGAAAAACCGCCTGGCGGCGGATGTGGCACGGCACCTGCACAAGCACATTCGAGCAGTCTTTGAAGATGTTGCGCGAGTGAATCAGGAGTCGGTCGTGTACGGACCAAACGGCAAGCACGAACAACGAACCCGGAAAACCTGGGTGGATGCGGTAGGATAAATTGTGTCATTAGGTGGAGCTTTCCAAATCGGTCGCAGCGCGTTGGCGGCGTATCAGGCGGCGCTGTCCATCACGGGACAGAACATCGCCAACCTCGCCAACCCGACTTATGCCCGCCAGACCGGACACCTCGTGACGATGCACGGGGGGCCGTCCTACGGCTCTGTGCGGCCCGGGGCGGGCGTGACCATGAACCGCCTGACCCGGCACGTCGACGCGGCACTCGAATCCCGGCTGCGGCTTTCGCTGGGTTCGCGCTCGTCGGCGGAGGTCATCTACCAGGCCCTTAGCCAGACCGAGGCCTCATACAACGAGCTGACCGACCAGGACATCTCGACGCAATTGAGCGATTTCTTCGCACAGTTCAGCGATCTGGAGACCGCTCCGCAAAGCAACAGCGCCCGCAACCTGACCATCGCCACCGCCGACGCGCTGATCACCACGATCAAGCGGCTGCGCACCGGGTTGGTCAACCAGATCGCCGGTCTGAACGACTCGGCCACGACGGCGGCCGAGCGGGCCGGGGACCTCGCCTCCGAGATCGCCTCGCTCAACGAGCTGATCGTGCAGCAGGAGTCCGACGGCGCGACGGTGGCCGGTGCTCTGCGGGACCGCCGCGACGATCTGTTGCGCGACCTGGGCGAGCTGATGGACATCCAGGTGCGCGAGCAGGACAACGGTTCGATCAACGTGTACGTCGGGAGCGAGCCGCTGATCGAGTTCGATCGTTCGCGCGGGCCGATCGTCGAGATAGTGATCGAGGACGGAGTGGAAATCGCCTCGGTCCGCTTCGCCGACACGCATGGCAACGTGATCCTGACCGGCGGGAAGCTGTATGGGCTGTTGGAATCGCGCGATCGGTACCTGAAGGATCAGATCGACCGCTTCGACACACTCGCGGGTGGGCTGATCTACGAGGTCAACCGCATTCACTCGACCGGCGTGGGGCTGGTGGGGTACGAGGATCTGCTGAGCGAATACTCGGTCAGCGATCCGGCCGCGGCGCTGAACACGACCAACGCCGGGCTGCCTTTCCCGCTGGAGAACGGCACGTTCATCGTGCACATGCGCGACACCTCGACGGGACAGGAAATCACCCGGCAGATCCACGTCGACCTGGACGGCCTCAATGGGAATGACACCACGCTCAACAGCCTGGCGGCGGACCTGAACAACGTGCCGGGGCTGACCGCGACGGTAACGGCGGACAATCGGCTGCAACTCGTCGCCGGCAACGGCCAGGAAATGTGGTTCAGCGAGGACAGCTCGAGTTGCCTGGCGGCGCTCGGCCTGGCTTCGTTCCTCAGCGGGCAGGATGCGCAAGACATCGCGGTTTGCGACGCGATCCGCACCGACCCGCGATTGATCGCGACTTCGTTGACCGGGGCGTTGAACGACGGCGACAACGCCGGCCGAATGGCCAACCTGGTGCTCGGCACGAGCACGAGCACACTGCTTGGGCACCGCAGCATTCAGGATTACCACGAGGCGCTGATCACGGACCTGGCGGTCGAAGCTTCCGCCGCCCTGACCGATCACGAGGCGGCCACCGCCGTCTACGAAAGCCTGTACGCGCAGCGTGAAGCGGTCAGCGGCGTGAATCTGGACGAAGAGGCGATCAATCTGTCGAAGTTTCAGATGGCGTATCAGGGTGCGGCCCGCTACTTGTCGGTAGTGGACTCACTGACGAACGAAATCATGGCCTTGCTTTAGAACGGTAAGGAACCGATGGGCGTTTCTCCGGTCAACGTGTCACGCATCAGCCAGAACCTGCGGGCGTTCAACCTGCTCAGTACGGTTCGGGCGAACCACCTCGGCTTGTTCCGAACGCAGAATCAGTTGGCGACCGGGCTGCGGTTCCTGGCGCCGAGCGAAGATCCGGCCCGCGCCGCCGACGCGATCAAGCTCGACCGTTACGCCGACATTCTCAACCAGGTCGGGCGGAACCTGTTGCGCGTGAACGAAACGCTGCGGATCGGCGAGTCGGCAATGCAGGATTCGGCCGACCTGGTAATGGAAGCCCACACGCTGGCGTTGTCGATGGCGAGCGATATGCAGTCGGAGGGTGAACGCGAGTCGATCCGCGTCGTGATCGACTCGATCCTCGACCAGTTAATCGCGGTCGGCAACCGTAAATACCTTGACGCGCATCTGTTCGGCGGTAACTACGGCAAGGACGTGCCGTTCGAGCTGGGCGGCGAAGGCGTGATCTTCCGCGGCGACAACGGGTGCTTGCAAACGATCGTCGACAGCGATCTATCGGAAGACACCTTCACGATTTCCGGGATGGAGTTCTTCAACGCCGTCTCCAACAGCGTGCGGGGTTTCGCCGATCTGAACCCGGCGGTCACAAGCGATACGCGGCTGATCGACCTGAACGGGGCGACCGGCAACGGCGTGAGCCTGAGCCGGATCGACGTCTCGGACGGCGTCACACAGGTTGAAATCGATCTGAGCGAAGCGGACACCGTCGGCGACGTGGTCGACATTTTCAACGCCGAGCTGCCTGGAACGCTCATGGCCGTGCTGACGACCACCGGGATCAACGTCGTCTCGAGTGGGGCGGGAGCGGTCAACATCACGATCACGGACACCGGCGGTGGAAACACTTCGGTGGATCTGGGGATCTTTTGCGACTCGCCCTCGGGCAGTGTGATCGGCGGGGATCTTGACCCGCGGCTGACGCTACGAACGGCCCTGGATGATCTGAACCTCGGCACGGGCATCAATCTGGCCAACGGTTTGACGATCCGCAACGGGAGCGAAGTAGCCAATGTCAATTTCAACGGCGCCGCGACGCTCGAGGACGCGTTGAATCGGATCGACGGGTCGCAGGTCGGCGTCCTGGCCCAGATTGGTGACGACGGCAAGACGATCGATGTGCGCAACCGGATCTCGGGCGCCGATCTGCGGATCGAGGAGAGCGGCGGGCAAGCCGCCACGGCGCTGGGCATCCGCTCGATGTACGTTGACACGTTGTTGTCCGGGCTGAATGACGGGAACGGAATAGACTCGGTCGACGGCGACGACATCCGCTTCACCACCGCCGACGGCACGACGATCGACATCGACATCAACGATCTGGACCTGGCGACGGCGACGTTGCAGGACCTGGTCGACCTGTTCAACGCGCGCGGGGGCGGGGCGATCGGCGTGGCCCTGGCGGCCAACGGCAACGGAATCGAGATTACGGACAACACGGTCGGCGGCGGGACGCTCACGATCGAGCGGCTCAACCTCTCGCCGACGATCGACGGACTGGGGCTGGAGGTCACCGAGGTCGGCGGCGTGCTGACCGGCACCGACGTCAACCCGGTGAAAGTGGACAGCCCGTTTACCGCCCTGCTGGAATTGCGCACTGCCCTACAAGCGGACGATTCGCAAGGCATATCGGCCGCGGGTCGCCGCCTATCGGCGAACCTGGAGCGTATGCAGGAGATTCAGGGCAAACTGGCGGCCAAAGCCGCCTCGATGCTGGAGCGCACCGACCGGATCGAAAATGAGAAGACGGCGGCGCGCATTCTGCAAAGCGATATCCGCGACGTGGACATGACCGAGGCGATCGTTCGCTTCCAGCAGGTGCAAGCGGCCCTGCAAGCCAACCTCGCCACCGCGTCGCAGGTGATGAATCTGTCACTGCTCGATTATCTGCGCTAAGCGCGTCGGTCGTCGGGTCAAGGAAAGCAAGTACGGACTGCGGCAAGAGGCACGCACAAAATGTGGTCGGCAGGAGTGGCTGCGTCGACCACGGATGCCGGTACACCCGTTGGAAGCGGGTGAAGGGCCCGGAGGGCCCGGCCGAACAGACGGAAACAAGGGTTGCCCGACCGACGGCGGTCGGACCGTCCGCCCGGCCAACCGGACTGGCTGAGCCACGGGAGCAAAAGGATGCTCATCGAAACGACTCGCTTCGGCAAAGTGGAAATTGATGGCGGCCGAGTCATCACGTTCAAGGATGGTTTGCTGGGATTCCCCGACCACCGACGCTTCGCCCTGATTCAGACGACCGACGACACGGTCTTCTACTGGATGCAGTCGGTGGAGGACCCGGCGCTGGCGTTTCTGGTCTGTGATCCGCTGGCGTATGTTTCCGATTACCAGGCTCAAATCCGCACCGACGACGTCAAGACGCTGGAACTGCGCGATCTGACCGATTGTCGCGTGCTGGTAATCGTGAACAAGAGTGACGGGTATCTGACGGCGAACCTGCTGGGACCGCTGGTGATCGGGGCCCATTCGCTGCTGGCCAAGCAACTGGTGCTCTCGGACAAACGGTACAGCACTCGGTACCGCCTGGTACAAATCGAGTCGCTGACCGCGGTGTCCAAGACGGCGTAAAGGGTCGGCAACGCGGTAGAGTTTCGAACGGAAGGTAGGTAAAATGTCCCCACAAGGACTGCGCCAATTTGTTCTGTCTGAGTACGTTCGCCCCGGCGACGCGCAGCTATCGCGCGAACGGGTGGTCGGCTTGCATGGGACGCCTTCCGGATCGGGAAGGACAGTTTCCACGTTGCGCATCGGCACAATCCAGGAAGGAGCCGCGGATGTTGGTGCTCTCAAGACAACGAGACGAATCAATCATGGTCGGCGACAACGTTCAGATAACGATCGTCGACATCAGGGGGGACAAAGTGCGGCTGGGTATCATCGCACCGGCCGAAATACCCGTTCATCGCAAGGAAGTGTACGACGCCATCCAGCGGGAAAACCGCAAGGCGGCCGAGGTTTCCACGGAAGATGTTCCGGTCGTGCCGACGACGGCACGAAACAACCGGAAAGGACGCTGACGTTACCCGGTAGCCTCGGCGCCAGGTATATCTCGCAGCATTTCTCAGTAGCCACGAACCGTTCAGGGAGGATGGCCAATGGCTCGCATTAACACAAATATTGGGGCATTAACCGCACAGCGTTATCTTGCCCGAAGTAACGAGGATTTGAATACCACGAT
Organism: Phycisphaerae bacterium; assembly: GCA_030612705.1. Lineage (GTDB taxonomy): Bacteria > Planctomycetota > Phycisphaerae > UBA1845 > Fen-1342 > JALSRY01. Next base: position 27,247 of record JAUWNI010000004.1, read on the forward strand.
TCAACGGCTAGCTAGTGGTCTGCGGATCACCCGCGGAGCCGACGACCCGGCCGGGCTGATCTGCTCGGAACGGCTGCGGTCGGAGATCAGCGCGGTCGGCCAGGCGATGGCCAACACGCGCCGGGCCAGCAACATCATCGCCACGACCGAAGGCGCGCTCGATGAAGTCGCCCGGTTGATGAACGACATTCAGGACCTGATCGTCGAGGCCGCCAACGAAGGCGCGCTGTCCGAAGACGAGATCATGGCCAACCAGTTGCAGGTGGACTCGGCGATCGACAGCATCACGCGCATCTCCAACAGCACCACCTTCGCCGGCCGACAACTGCTCAACGGCTCGCTGGATTTCCTCACCAGCGGCGTTGACAATTCGGTGATCGACTACCTCGACATTCAGAACGCGCAGTTCGGCACGCGGGATTACATCCCGGTGAACGTCGAGGTGACGACGTCGGCCCAGCCGGCCCAGCTTAATTTCCCCTACGGGACCCTGACCAGCTCGGTCACGATCGAGCTGCAAGGCACCGTTGGGACGACTATGATCAGTTTCACCTCGGGCGTGACGGCCTCCGCGATGGCCGCCGCCATCGACGCCTTGTCCGACTCCACCGGCATCAACGCCACAGTCTCGGCTACCCCGGCCTTGGGCTTCCATATGGAGAGCCAATACCTCGGGAGCAGGGAGTTCGTCTCGGTCCGGGTATTGCCGGGCGGCGGCAGCTTCGATACCGAGGACGAGAGCGGCACCGTCACGAACCGCGACGAGGGCCGCGACGCGGTCGGGCAGGTCAATGGTGCCCTGACACTGGGTGACGGTAACAGACTCACGCTCAAGACGTCCTCGCTCAGCTTGACAATCCAGCTCGACCAGACCTTCGGAGAAGGCACCACCGCGTTCGCCATTACGGGCGGCGGGGCGCTGTTCCAGGTCGGCCCGGAGGTCAACACGAATCTCCAGGTCAATCTGGGCGTGCAGTCGATCGCCTCCTCGCGGCTCGGCAACGCCGAGGTCGGTTTCCTGAGCCAGATTCAGTCCGGCGGACCATACTCGCTGGTCAGCGGCGAATGCCAACAGGCGCAAAAGATCGTCACGGAAGCGATCCGGCAGGTCTCGGTGCTGCGTGGTCGGCTGGGCGCGTTCGAGAAGAACACGCTCGACACGAACGTAAACCAGTTGGGCATCACGCTGGAAAACCTGATGGCGGCGGAATCGGCGATCCGCGACGCGGACTTCGCGCAAGAGACGTCCGAGCTGACCCGGTCCCAGATCCTCGTCAGTGCCGGCACGTCGGTCCTGGCATTGGCGCAGCAATCGTCGCAAAACGTCCTGCGTTTGCTGGGATAAAAGCACGGGCCGCGTAAATGCTTACCGGCCCCATAATAAATAGTTCTTGCCAATCCCGGCTCGGCGGGAGTGCGTCACCGGGCGCACTCCCGGCCGGGCCGGTGTCTTGCACGCCGGATGTCTCGAACCTCCAATTAAAGCTTCCCCCCGCCCGCGACGATTCCCTCTACGTCTAAGGAGTGCAGAGACTGGCCGAAGGAGCCGGCTCGATTCGAGATCGCATGATTACACCACCAGATCCCGACTGCGAACTCGAGCGCTCGACAGTAGCCTTTGGAGGCGCGTGATTCATGATTCACATTAACACGAACGTGCCGTCGCTGGTCGCCGCTCGTATCCTCACCACGCAAGACATGCGACTCAGTCAGTCGATGATACGGCTCGGCACCGGCCTGCGGATCAACAGTGGGAAAGACGATCCGGCGGGCTTGATTGCATCCGAAGTGCTGCGGTCGGAAAAGACCGCGATCAACGCGGCCATCAATAATATAGCGCGCGCGAACAACGTCGTGGCCTCGGCCGAGAGCGGGCTCAACGAAATCGGCAAACTGATCCTGGATCTGGAGGAACTGGTCGACAAGAGTGCCAACGAGTCCGGCATTAGCGATGACGAGCGGGATGCAAATCAATTGCAGATCGACGCTATCCTGGAATCGATTACCCGCATTGCCAACACGACCGAGTTCCAGGGACGCAAGCTGCTCAGTGGTGAGCTCGACTACGCGACTTCCGCCATCGATACCAGCGATTTTGAACACGTGCAGATCAACGCGGCGAAGCTCCCGACGAATTCCTACCGCACGGCGATCGTCGAAGTCACAACCTCGGCCCAACTCGCGCAGCTGGTCTACGGCGCCTCGACGACCGGTGCCGGACTAACGACGATCGAGATTACCGGAGGCGAGGGAAGCGAATCGCTGACGTTCACCTCGAACACCGTGATCGCGACGGTCGCCACCGCGATCAACCAAAGCCGTGAAATGACCGGGGTCTCTGCGAGCGTCTTTTCCGCCACCGGCTTGCGCTTCTCGAGCATCGAGTACGGCTCGGAAGAATTCGTCACGGTCCAGACCCTGGCAGGGACATTCAACGTCACCGGCGGAGACGCCGGCAGCAACAAAGACTACGGCCGCGACGCGACCGTACGGGTCAACGGCGTTACGGCGGTATCTCACGGCCTTAGCGCGCGGCTGCAAACCAGCACCCTTGCGCTCGAGTTGGTGCTGACCACCACGTTCGGAACGACGCCCGGTTCGTCCACGTTCTACATTACCGACGGCGGGGCAAACTTCATGATCTGCCCGACGGTCTCGCCCCCCGGGGAGGTCAGCATCGGCGTAGCGGCCGTCTCTTCCTCGAGTCTCGGAAAAGGCGGCGTGGGGTATCTCAATTCACTGGGCAGCGGACAGACGAACTCGATCGACTCCAAGCATTTTGACACCGCGCAGAAGATCATCCGACTCGCCCAAACGCAAGTATCCCAGTTGCGCGGCCGGTTGGGAGCTTTCCAGAAGAACGTCTTGGAGCCCAACAGCAATTCGCTGCACATCATCTATGAGAACATCACCGCCGCCGAATCGAACATCCGCGAAACGGACTTTGCCCAGGAAACCTCGAACCTGACTCGCGGCCAGATTCTCGTGCAGGCCTCGATGGCTGTCCTGCGAATCGCGAACGCGCAGCCGCAGCAGGTTCTGGCGTTACTGGGGTAAAGTGGGCCATCAGGGCGCTTCGCAAGGGCGATCCGTTTCCGGGTCGCCCATTTTATAGAACCTACAACCCGCATTTCTCCCCAGCGTAAGCGTCGATCATGGAAATCGTGGCTGAGAATGGCTTTGCAGTCCGCCGCAAAAGTCACTACGGGTCGGGAATGACGTAGCGGCCGGCGCCTCGCCGGCCGTAATAGGCCGGAAACGCCGCTTTGGGTGTTCGGCCCGCGAGGCGCGGGCCGCTACATGACTTTTGCGGCGAATTGCCAGGCGGACGCGGTCGGAATGACATTCAGGCCTTACCCATTTCCCTGACACTCACCCGAACAAGCCGCGCCCCTTGACACCCTTGACGTTCTTGGTACTACTAACGATGGTTTTCTTCGCTTCCTGCGAAGATTTTTTCACGTTGCAGGGGGTGGCACGGTCTGGCGCAGCCATGCCGTGCGTGTTGAGCGCCAACCACGGCCAAGCTTCGCTTGACCGTGCCACCCCCCGTCCAAAGTTCAAAGTAGGTGCTCTCAACGGCGCAGCCCAGCAATAATCCCCAATCGTCAATCGTCAATCGTCAATCCCCATGCCCCTTTGGTTGCGGCCGAAGGCCGCGCTGTGACTTGGCGGTTCACTTCATCCCGCCACACGCTCACAGCAATGGCGCGAACAACCGGGCCACGCCCTCGAACAACTGGAGCGGCAGGCTGCGTTGCCAAACGTCGCGCGGTTCGATCCGCCGGGCACTTTCACAGTGACGTTCGATCGACTCCGCAAGTTCTCGCGTGACGCGACGGTCGTAGAGCAGCGCGGTGATCTCGAAGTTCAAGCGGAAGCTGCGCACGTCCATGTTGGCTGTGCCGAGCATGCACCAACGGTCGTCAACAGTGATGATCTTCGAGTGCAACATGCCGGCGTCGTACTCGTAGATCTCGACCCCCGCGTCGAGCAGTTTGGGGTAGAAACTGCGCCCGGCCCAGAGCACCAGCGGGTGGGTACTGCGCGTTGGAAGGACCAGTTGCACACGCACGCCGCGATAGCAGGCATGAATCAGCACCATTCGCAAAGCGGCATCGGGGACGAAATACGGAGTCTCGATACGGATGTTGGAACGCGCGGTCGATACCGCCGCGAAAATGATCTGGCCGAGCGGGCTGATATCCCGTTCGGGCCCGGAGGGTAGGATTTGGACAATGGAATCGCCCGCGCGGTGGGGCGTGGGGAAATAATCGTCGTCAATCAGCGATTCGTGGGTGGCGAAGAACCAGTCCTCGGCGAAAGTTTGCTGTAGAAACAGCGTCGCTGGCCCGGTCACGCGCATGTGGGTGTCATACCAGGGGGAAAGTTTTTTTCGTCGGCCGAGGTATTCGTCGCCTACGTTCTGGCTGCCGACGAAAGCCACCCGCCCGTCGATAACCACGATCTTGCGGTGGTTGCGCATGTGGATGCTGATACGACGACGCCAGGGATAGAGCGACATGAAGAACGCCACCTTACAGCCGGCCTCGGTCAAGGGTCGGACGAAACGCCGCGTTAATCGCCAGCAGCCAACGGCATCGAGCAGCAGGCGGCATTCGACGCCTCGGCGAGCCTGTTCAATCAGCAGGTCGCGGAAGCGGCGGCCGGTCTCATCCGGCTGCCAAATGTAGTATTCCAAGTGGATGTGGCGTTCCGCGGCGCGGATCGCGCCTCCCAGGGCCGCGTAGGTCGCATTGGCCTCCTGGTAGATGTGGACGGCGTTACCGGACGTTGCCGGCATCTGGGCCAACCGTTGCCCCATCTGCTCGATGGCTTTCAGATCTTCGGGCAGATCAACCGCCCGGCTTCCATCAGTCTCCTGCATCCGATCCGCGGTCCGACGGTTCAAAATCGACATGAGATGCGCAACCCGGTGGCGCCGGCGACCGGCTTTGCGGCGAATGTGGGTCGACTCCATCAGCCAACACAAGATGCTGCCGACAAACGGCAGCGTCACGATCGCGAAGATCCACGCCAACATGGACATGGGCTCTTTCCGCCCGCGCAGCACGGCGGTGACGGCCAGCAGGGCGAGCACGCCGTGTGCCACGAGAGCCCAGATCAAATATTGCACCATAAGGTCAGTGTTGGCGGTTGATTGCGACGTGTCAACGCGTCGGGTCGGGATACTGTCTTGGGACCGGTCGCCGGAATCCATTTTGTTTATCGCGGCATGGCGTAGAATACGCATATGCCGCCAAAACGTCGCAAAGGTCGCAAGGTGCGGGTGGACTTTCGGCAAAACCGCCAGCAACGCCGCCGGTCGGCCGACTGGACGAGCCGTTACCAGACCGACCAGGACAACCTGGTCGATGAACGCCTGACCGAATCGGTCCGCGCCAAAGGCGAGCTCTCGCGCAAGCGCACCGTGATCGTCGATGAAGACGCCGCCCCGGTGATTGACAAGACCCTCTGGCAGCGCGGCGTCGTCATCGCCGTACACGGTTTGGTTTGCCGCGTGGATGACGAGGCCGGCGGGCACTGGGATTGCACCGTCCGCCGCGTGCTGCGCACGCTGCTGATCGATCAGCGCGCGAGCGTGACCGTCGGCGATCGCGTGTGGTTCTCCGATCACTCGAAAATGCACGACGGCGAGACAGTGGGCGTGATCGAGCGCGTCGACGAGCGCACCACGGTGCTCTCACGCCGCGATCGGCGCAAACGCGAGCATGCGATCGTCGCCAACGCCGACCAGTTGCTGATCGTCACCAGTATCGCGCAGCCCGCGCTCAAGCCGCACTTGGTCGACCGCTACCTGGTGGCGGCGGCGCGGGGTGACCTGCGGCCGGTGATCTGCTTCAACAAGTGCGACCTGGAACCGGAGGTGGTCGAGTTTGAGCCGGGGCGCGCGTCATCGGCGGAGCGGGAGGATGAACACCGCGGCGCCGCCTCGATCGACGATCTTTTCGAGGAATTCCGCGCGCTCGGCTACACCTGCCTGCGCACGAGCGCCACCGAGCGCATCGGTCTCGACGAGTTGCGCCGCGAACTGACCGGTCACATGACGGTTCTCTCGGGTCAGAGCGGGGTCGGCAAGAGCTCGCTGATCAACGCGCTGCAACCCGGCCTCGAGCTGAAGGTGGAGGAGGTCAGCAGCGACACCGAGAAAGGTCGCCACGTCACTTCGCACGCCCGTCTGCTGGGGCTGGACTTCGGCGGTTGGGTTGTCGACACGCCGGGCATACGCCAATTCGATCTCTGGTCGGTCGAGCCGGGCGAGTTGGAGGCCTGCTTCACCGAATTCGTGCCGCACATCCGGAACTGCCACTTCAACGACTGCCACCACCGGCAGGAAAAAGGCTGCGCCGTTATCGCGGCGGTCGAAGCGGGCCGGATCAGCGAACGGCGTTACTACAGCTATCTGAAGATGCTCGAGGAAATGGCCCGCGAGCAACGCAAATAGAACTCCCCCAAGCGCATCCAGCCCGCGAGATGTAGCGTCCGGCCCCCGTGCCGGACGAAGTAGACGTAGCGTCCGGTCCCCCGCCGGACGAACCGTAGCGTCAGACGTCCCGGTCCGACGTTTTTCCAGCAGTTCGCGCGCCGGGTGGCACGGACAAGCTTTGCTTGTCCGTGTTCTCCGAGCGTTGCAGTGAACGGGCACGGACAAACAATTTTGTCCGTGGCACCCGAACGTATGTAACTGACTGACGCTCCGGCTACCCCCCGGCGAACTGGGCTGTCTTTTTTCATTTTTCGCGCCGGTTTCACGCCCGTTTGTCGCTGACCCTGATGGAGACAGGAATTCAGTTGCTCGGCGGTCGACGGTCAGTCCTGACCGAGAGGAATCGCCAACGCGGACGCAACTTATCGAGACCTTGTCATTCGACAGGTTGGCGAGAGAAAGGAGGTGCGCAGATACAAAGCTAACGAGCCCGCGATGTCTTGAATTGAGACGGCTTGCGCACCGTGCGCAGCAGTCAAATCAACCGACTTAGTCCGCAAAGCGGACGTCACACAGGCAACGAAAAGGAGAATCGCAATGAGAACGCATGATGCAATCAAGGGCGCTGCAACAGGTGAATGTTCCCCTCTCGGGCCTTCCTGCGCGCAGCCCAACTTATTCTTGAGGCTCAAGGAGCTGGGGAAGATCAACCTCGTCCGGCCGCTCTACATCAGCGCATTTACTCTTGGCGTCTTGCTGGCCGGAACCGATCGGTTGCATGCCGATCCCCTGCCGGCGGCTGTCGAAACACTGGAAATGATGATGGAGGCGATAGCGGCTGACGGGGAGTTTCTTGGTCGGCATTTTGGAGCAGACCCTGATAACCCGCTTTCCTTCACCGCCAACGTGGATCCCGACAATAAAACCTTCAACTATGCTTTCCAGCCGGAAACTACGTATGCTGGTGAGCCACTTTCACTTTCCGGTGACGGTTCCTTTGATGTTGAAAGCGACGCCTGGACGGGAGTCGCCAATGGCCAGTGCGGTGCCTCTGACGATCCTCCTTGGTGGGCCCAGTGGGAGTTCGACATCGATCACGGCGACCCCTATGAGGGGAACTTCGATTGGGAAACGACCATTCTGGGCGTTAAGCTCGACGCTCATCGTCGGGTAACCATTGAATGGTCGGCGAGCGGCGGCTTTGCCCTGAGCACCGCAGATCTTGCGTTCACAATCAACGACACGGTCGTTGCAACAGGGACGGCAGAAGACCGCGTCGTCAGGCGGAGTCTCGAGTCCTACGACGTTTACTGGGGAACCACGACCGTTACGCTGGTTCCCCCGATCTTCGTGGTACTGGACGGCTCGTATGACGACGGCACTGGCCTCGCGACGGGCTCGTTGACCGTCATCCCCGAGCCGGCGTCGCTGGTGCTGCTTGCCCTCGGGGGTCTGGGTATTCTCCGGTGGCGGATCGTGCATCGGGCGTAACAACCGGACGGCTCTTCACTTCTCCTGACGCTTCTCACTCGCTCGCCCCTGCGTTGCTCCACGGCGCGGGGGCGAGCTGCTTTTCGATACCATCGGCCGGGTCGCCCGCGTGACCGACCTGCACCTGAAGATCGGCACGCCGCCGAGTTACCGCGTCGACGGTGAGCTCAAGATCACGAGTGGCCGGCCGCTCGACACGCACACAATAGAAGCGCTGACACGCACGCCGCTCGACGAAGTCGAGCTGGCGACGCTGAGGAAGTTCCGCTCGGTCAACACCTCCCATCTGATCGACGGGATACGCTACCGCGTCAACAGCCTCTTCGACCGTCACGGGATGGCGCTGGCGATACGCGCGCTCGACGTCAGGACGCCGCAGATCGAGATGATCGGTTTTCCGAACGGGGTTTGGGAGGACATCGTCAAGCTGGGCCAGGGGCTGGTGCTGGTGACGGGTACGACCGGCGCGGGCTGAACAGAGCCCGAGGCGCGAGCGCGCGAATGGGCTCGGGCAATCGGCCGGTCCTGAACCACGGTCGGTCGGCCGACTTGGGGGCTTGCTCAGCCATGAGTGCAAAAGCCTCCACTCGCGCTTCGGGTTCTGATTTGGTACTCGGTCATGGCAGCGGTGCCGACACGTCAGCAGGCCCGCGAGCGGGCAAAAACTGGTGTTCTCGGCGGCATATTAGATCGTGCCATTCCGCCAGACGAATCGAAGCCGTTGAAGGGGGCCGCGATTCTCGTGCTCTGTCAGCCATGAAATGAAGGGTGGCACGGGTGTCCCGCCCGTGTGAATCTCGGGCGAGACGACCGGGCCACCCACCAGTCTCGCATTTACTGAACACTACGCTTGCGCAAGGATGGAATCGACGGTTCGGCAAAACACGTCGGGCTCTTCCAACATCATCAGATGACCAGTCTGAGCAATCTCGATGTACGAGCGGGCCGCGTCGCGGATGAAGTCGGGCACGTCCCAGGCTTCGGCGGATCGCTGCCCGGCGATCAAGTGGAGCGGCACGTTTCGCTCGACGACCCGGCGGAAGGCGTCGAGAAAGGTTGGTCGACCCGTCTCCTCGATAATCGCCTTCGACATGGCGTAAATCGTTTCGGGTGGTTGGTGATCGAGAATGGCCGCGAGCCGCTCGATGCGTTGTTCGCTGGTCTCGATGCCCCAATCCACGGCACACGCGGGGACATCGTGCCGCATGGCGCGATACTGATCCGACCATTCCTCCAACGACGTGGCGATGATTTTTCTCGACCAGAACGCGTCGTTGAGCGTGAAGTTGCCTTCAATGTTGATGATGCCGCGGACCAGCTCGGGCCGCTGATCCGCCGCCAGCATCGCCACCGCCCCGCCCATACTGTGGCCGAGGAGCCAGGCGGGCGTTTGGCAATACGTCTCCAGGTACGACACGACATGCTCGGCCTGCGCCTGGAGCGTCAGCCGATCATGTGAAACGTCTTGCTCGTCGCCGTAGCCGAGCAAGTCGAGCGTGCGAACGTCGGCGTTGGCGATCCGCGCGGCAGGATCGAAGTAATCCAACGAGCCGGCGAGACCGTGGATCAGGAGTAGTGCGGGCTTGAGCATGTTTGGGCCTTCGCGAACAGCGAATATGTGCCATTGCTCTCTGAGTGGTACAATATCGCGGTAGCAAGGCACCGCTTCCTTGGATTGCCCACCCAACACTGGTACGCGTCTGTCATCCATACCCCCTGCGGTTTCGCCGTGCGTGCGGACGACAACCGGCCACCGAAGTGACGCAGAGCACGCCTCGTGGTCACGGCATCGCGTAATCGAGCGTCAGGATGAGCAACTCGCCTTGGTCAATGTCGGTGGCATCGTAGATACGGTCGTGAACGCTGGTGCCACCCTGGAATGCCGTTGCCCGCCACAGGTACTTTGGGAAGGCTTTCCGTAGTACGTCCCAGCGTTTAGTAGGCGGCAAGCCAGTTGCCTGACATACGCTGGCCTTGAATTCATCCTCGGTAGTCAAGAATACTTCCCATTCGGGTTCGGGCGTTATGTGGTAGTTGGCTCGAACGTACGCATCAAAACGCAGAATCTTTAGGAGAATCGTATAAAAATCTATGCGAATTTTGTGATACACGGGTACGATAATGGCTTCTGGGCCGAAGCAGACAGACCCGGGAATCCCGTCTCTACCGGCCCACGACGACCGCATTGTAAATGGCACGGTCTTTGCCATGCGCCCATGGGCCACGAACAATCGCTGGGGGCCGAATTCCAGACGGGCAAAGGGGCCCACCTGGTCATCATGCACATACAGCTTGTCAATACGCGAGGAACGCAGCAATGTTCCCGTGTCTGGATGCGCCGTACAGTCGGCCTTGCCGAGACTGTAGCCGGTGACAGCTACGGCGTGTCCCTCGTCCCAGCCGCCGCGGTACGGTTTCGCGAAACCGCAGCCCGAGACGTCGTACATCGCCGTATTCATTATCAAGGGGATCCGCGCTCGCAGGTAGGCGTACACGGTGGCCTGCAGAATCGCCGGTGTAGCTACGCCAACCACAACCGGCTCAAGGCCAGCTTTCTTGATCGCCGCGGCCATCTGCAGAGGAGTCAGTCCTTTATTCGGCACATCGCGTTGCAGACCGGGGAATTGCTCCGTGGCGACGCGCGTGATCTCGACCGGGGACCAAATCTGATGTTGAAACAGCATCGCGGTTCCTTGAAGGGCCGACCAAAGCGCGCTCGTAGCACAAGCAGCTACGACCGTGTCTTGCTCCTGGAATGCAAGTGACTCGACAGTCAGCGTCATTCCAAGGAGATGCGCCTCGTAAGTGCGCTTGACAGAAAACTCGCGAGATCCATCCGAATCATAAGTCTTAAGGCACGTGCGCCCGACGAACGTCCGAGGTAGCGGTTTCACAACCACGAATCCAAGGTATGAAGTATCCAAGGCCTGTGCGTCGAGCGACTCCGACTTACCGGTCGTGGCGACGGCGCGTAATTGCGTCTCGTCGAAATCGGCTTGGAAGAAGTGCAATCTCGCGCATTCGGGAACGTACTTGGATTGAAAGCACCGAACGTAGTAGGCAGCGTAGTCTTCCAGGAAATCCCGATCCGTGTACTCCCACTCGACGACTATCGTGATCGGACCTTTCGCCAGGAAGTAGCTGAAGTAGCTCTTGAAATAGTCGAAATGCTTCTTGCGTTGAACAGTCTCCTCGGTCGTGTTCGCAGCAGCAGCGGCGGCAAGAAGACGTCGCAGCAACTCGATCGAGTATTTGAAAACCTGGATGTGCTGCTTCTTATCGATTTGAACTGGCACGTGGGTCCCTTGCCGGACAGCGCCTTTACACGGTGGCGGCGCGGTCGAGCGCTTCCCTGCTCAGGCGCCGTTCTTCGCGGAGCGCACGTGCTGCTCGCTCAGCGCCGGGCGTCTTCGTCGCATCGACGGAGGCCGCTTCCGACGCGCGCTTCGTGGCCTCTCGCAACACATCTGTCGCTGTATTCTTGGATGCGCTGTCACGCCGACTTTTCATGATGCTTCCTCCTAGATGCTAACTAATACCTTGCATTAGATCGGCTCATCCGACCGATTCCAATAACGAGTGCCCCAAGGCATAGCCCTAACCCTATGCGTTGCGGCGACTTGCAATCAGCGCACAAAAGGCAATCATTCATGATATCCTGAGGTTGCGCGAATATCAACACGAGCATTGCACCGCGAACAAAGCTCGCAACAAACCAGATAGGCAGATACAACAGATGCTACATCTTGAGTCTTGCCGCGAGAATACCCCAACATGATGAGGTGTCAAGCGTCGTGATGTCAATTTCGAGCGCCCCTGGGTGGCCTGTTTAGCGGCTCAATCCGCCGGGACGCAGCGGCCGCGGGCCCATTGGCGGAGGTCTTCTACTTTTTCGGCCATGGTTACCGAGAGGGGCGGCGAGTTTTGCAGGGCGCGGAGGATGTGCTCCGTGCCGAGGCTTTCGTTTTGGGCGAATGCGTCGTGCAGGGATGAGAGGACGGCCTGCTCGATTTCGGCGCCGCTGAAGCCTTCGGACTCGCGGGCCAGGGCTTCGAGGTCGAAGTCGGCCGGGTCGCGCTTGCGCTTCTTGAGATGGATGGCGAAGATCTGGGCGCGGGTGTCCTCGCGCGGCAGATCGACGAAGAAGATCTCGTCGAAGCGGCCCTTGCGGAGCAACTCGGGCGGCAGGGCCTCGATGTCGTTGGCGGTCGCGACCAGAAACACCGGCTGGGCGTGCTCCTGCATCCAGGTCAGCAGCGTGCCGAACATGCGTTTTGACAGGCCGCCGTCGGTGGATTGGCTGGCGGCGGAGGCGAAGGCTTTTTCGATCTCGTCGATCCAGAGGATGATCGGGGCCATGGCTTCGGCCTGGGCGAGGGCGTCGCGGAGGCGGCGTTCGGACTCGCCTACGTAGCGGTCGTAGAGGGCGCCGACGTCCATGCGGAGCAGCGGGCGTTGCCAGGCGGTCGCGATGGCTTTGGCGCAGAGGCTTTTGCCGGCGCCCTGCACGCCGAGCATCAGGACGCCGCGCGGGGCGGACAGGCCGTACTCGATGGCTTTTTCGGTGAGTGCGCCGTGACGTTGCTCGAGCCAGGTTTTGAGTCGGCGTAGGCCGCCGATTTCTTTGTTGTCGACCGGGGTCTCGACGAATTCGAGCAGGCCGGCGCCGCCGAGGGTTCGGCGTTTGCCGGCGAGGATGTGGTTGATGTCTTGCTCGTCGAATTTACGGTCGTCGGCGACGCAGTCGATGATGATGCGTTCGATCTGTCGGCGGGTGAGGCCGTGGAGGTTGCGGATGACGGTTTGCCAGCCGCCGCGGGTGATGTCGATGACGATCGGGCGCTCGCGGTGGGCTTTTCGGAGCGTTTCGCGGACGAGGGCCTTGATGTCCTTTTCGTCGGGCAGGGCGATCTCGAAGGGGGTGGCATAGGCCTTGACGACCTCGGACTTGATCGTCTCGTGGTCGATCATGACGAGTTGGCTGCCGGTGGTGCGGAACTGGTTTATCAGGTTTCGCCAGATGCGGAGCGTACGTTCCCGTGTAAGGTGTCCGGCGAGGTCGAGCGTGAGGCAGATCGGTTCGTTTTCGAGGCCGGCGAGGTGGATGAGGCCGGCGGCGGGGTCGGTGGTGTCGGGAATGGGTGGGCTGCCGGCGATGAGGCCGTCCTGCACGCCCCCGCTGAGCGACCACATTTGCAGGGGGCGTCTGAGCTTCATGGCGGCGTCACGGATGAGGTGGAGGGCGTAGTCCTCTTCGAGCGTGACGATGGAGATACAGACGTGTCGGCAGCGTAGGAGTCTTTCGATGCGCTCTTCGTTGTTCATGGCGTCAGGCCTGCCTCACCAAAAGTTCGACGGTTGCCGCACGTGACGATTTGTACTTGCTGTCGTCGGTGGCGACAGAGAGCATAGTGTAACTTCAACACTATGAATTCAAACCGCCAAGTCGACAAGAGCGCCGAGAAGGGTGGATGACGTTTCCGGCGGGGTGGTCGTCCCGCGCATGACCGTCATCCCGACGAGTCCGCCACGGGCGGGCGATGGAGGGATCCGGCCGCGAATCGCGAGCAACTCGATCGGCGCGGCAAGATTCCTCTGTGCTCTTCGGGGGCGGTCGGAATGCCAGGAAAGGCCATGACGGGAAAGGTGGGTGGGCGGTTTAGATTTGGGTGGCATGGGCAGGCTCGCCGAAGGTGAGTTTGCACGTGTTTTCGGAGGGAAGCCGGATGGATGCCTGAAGGTGTTTTCGGACAGTGCGATTCCGGAGGGTAAAAGGGGACATTCGTGACTGTCGCTAATTGTTGGAAGTCACGGGTTGGTCTCCCTGAACGGTTCGGGGCGCCGGGGAAATGTTGCGGCTCCGCTAACATATCGCGGCAATATTGCCGTGTGAAAATAGCATGCTGTCGAATAAGTATCGCGGCCGCAACCCTTGGGACGGGGGGCGGCCGCGATCGATTTAACGCGTTACGACGTTCTAGGCTCCGTACCCATAAACCGCGAGCAGGGTGGCAAGATCCGAAAGATCCACGTCGCCGTCAAGATCCAGGTCGCCGTCGATCCAGGATACGTCTTCGGTCGCACCGTAATTTGCGAGCAATGCCGCGAGATCCGAGAGATCGGTGTCGCCGTCAAGATCCACGTCGCCGGTCACCGGGTGCGTCCAGGCCGCGCCGCTGGTCGAATTGCTTTCCGGGAACGGGTGAGTCATCTCGACCCATTCGCCGCCCCCGCCTTGTACGAGGTCGTAGACTTGCATGGGGACGTCGGCTCCGTACACGCTGACAAGGTACACCTTGTTTTCGCCGCAGGCCATGCCGCGCCCGGCACTGTTGGTGCCGGTAAACGGCCCGACGATATACGTCATCGTAGCCGTATCAACGTCGATGGAGTAAAGTCCCGTGGGGCTGCCGTACTCGGTGTAACCGTAGAGCAGTCCGTCCGCGGCGTTGTAATCGAGCGCGAAAAATCGCATCGAGCCGGTGTCGACCAAAAGCGTCATATCGCCGGTGTCGGGATCGATCTCATAAATGCCCTTGGGGCTGGCATAGTTGGAGAAACCGAACAACCGGCCGTTCCCGTACGCCAGAGCGCTCACGTCCAATTGCAGATCACACATCTGAAACGCCGGCCCTTCCACGGGGGCCAGGAAAAGATCCGAATTGAAAGCGCCGTTGGCGAGGTACAGCGACCCGTCGGGAAGACCAGCGGCCGCGCTGACCGCGATTGTAAATCCGTTGTTCCACGTTACATCCGGGAAACCGCTCAGATCGGTGCTGCGCGTCGGCAAGTCGCCGTATTCCACGCCGGCAAAGAGCGGACGCGTGGGATCTAGCGGCTCGGAGCCGCCCTCCGGAAGAACGGAGATATCGTCGTAATAGACGGTGGTCTGATGCGGGGCGTAGAGGTCGATGTTTCCGATCGCAAGCTGGCCGACCGAACCCACGATCCAATCACCCGAGTACAACAGCTCGTTGTTGTAGTACTCGTCGATCGTGCCGAGCCCGCCGCTCAGATCCACCTCGATGCGAATTTCAACCCACTGGTCATAGATGATCGGAAGAGTGCTCGAGCCGCCCGGATCGCGCAGTTGATCATTCACCTGATCGGTAGCCGGATCAAAATGAATCTCGACAGTCCAAAAATATGGACCGCCATGCTCGTAGTAGCTGTTCACCACGAAGTACGTGATGCCCGTCAGGTCCGAGGGGATGTACTGCCAGGCGGTGATGATCCACTGCCCGCCTTCAAAACCCGACAGCGGGTGAATCGCGTCCACCGCCGTGTCATTAACCGAGATCGAATGCGGCGTTGAATGCGCCTGAGCATCCGAAACAACGCCGGCGGCGGCGGGATCGTCGTCCCAACCCGTCCAGCCGCCCACGTTGTACAGCAGCGTTCCGTTCTCATAACTATCAAAATTATCAGACCAACCTTCGTCGGGCGGATCGCCGTCGAGGCACGGATTCGGCCAGCAGACCGTGTCGTCACCCTGGTACTCACCGCCGTTATCGAGGCAGAACGTCTCCGTCACTTGCAGGCATCCGTTGGTGTAGAAGCAACAGGCCCCTACCGGGTCGCCGAGCTCGGGACCTGGTTGTCCATAGGCCATGCCGGCCGTCAACAAAATGAGTGCCGTTGCCAGAAAAACCATCCGCATGTCTTAACCTCCTTGTGTTTTTGCCGTCGCTACCGCGCGACACAGCACGGAGCAGAACAAATACGTAGACCGTGAATTAGCGAAGTTTCGCAAATATGTGCTTGAAACCACATCGCATGTCTAGATTAAACATTTGGATAATATATTGCAATATCAAAATCAAAAAATGCGTAAGAATTTGACATTCAATCTCCTATGGGCCATATTGGTTATTGAAAACTCCAGCGTTTGGTAATCATAATATGAGCAGAACTCTTGAACAGGATTCATCTCCCAACTTCATGGTTGGAGCGGAATATGCGATTCGAGAGTTGCGCGATGCCATCGGCTCTATCATCGCCAGCATTCCTGGCTTTTCCTATGGTCGTCCGAACGATCTCGCCGTCGAATTGGGTCTTGATCCCAAACTGGCCTGGAACGTGGGACGTTGCCTCGAAGGTTCCGATCAATTCGCTTCGGCGAAATATATCCCCGGGCCAACCGGCATGCGCACGCTGCTGCGCGCGGCCAAGCGACGAAACGCACCGGAAGAGGTGCTCGAACAAACCCGATCGGCGTTCGAGTCTTTTCACGAATTGGTGCAAAAGCACGCCGGCTCCCGCAAGCATTTCAACATGCTCGCCGCGGGTTTGTCGATAACGGACAGCGCTCGTGCCGATCTAGAGCATCGCCGCATGTTGTTCGACGGCAGTACATATATCTGGGGAGTTCAGGCGCGCACGCTTTTCCGGACTTATATAGTGCGCCCTTCCGACGAAAATGCGGCTACATACGACTTGGCGACGGTGCGCGGTCTCGTTGATTTCACGCGCATGAGACCGAATATCGCTTGGCGATTTACGCTGCCGTCCTCGACCGACGACGACGAAATCACACGCGCGAACGTGGTTCACGTGGCCCTGGACCCGCGAGTCAAGGGGTCGGTTCCCATGCTCTCGAATTTTTGCACTCACCCTCTGCCGGAATTTCGCCGGCGAGCCGACTCCGGCAACACGCGCGAATTCGAGCTCGTCGAAAGCTCGGTCGGCATTTCGGGACGCGCGACATACGTGGTCGGCGAGTTGTTGCCGCAACTTGAACCGCGCTATCATCGGCCGCTGTATCGCGATTTTTGCGTGTCCTACGTGATTCGCACGCCGGCCAGGAATTTGGTTTGCGATCTCCTAATTCACCGAGACCTGTTCCCTGACAGGGATCCACCCTCGGTCGAGTTGTACAGCGACCTGTTTAATTACGGAATCGTGATCAAGTACACGGAATCTGACCGGATGCCCGTGCATGAAACCCTGGAGAGGCTCGGCGACGGATCGGAAGCGGCCTTTACACCCGAAATTCCGCGCTATCCGGAAATGCTGCGGTACGTGCTGGATCGAGTGGGCTGGAACGGCGACGAATTCGATTTCTATCGTTTACGAATGCAATATCCCCCTATCCACACTACGCTGATGCTGCGCAAACCGCTACCGGAGCCGGGATAATAGCGACCGGGGGCTGTTCGAGCGGCTGACGGCTTGGCAATGGTCGAGCGCTCGGGCGTATGAGACCGGCGCCCCCACGGTCCCGACCTTTGTGCCTACCCCGACCCGAATCGATTGCCATAGGATTAGCGCGTGAGAAAGCCATAGCGTGCCGCCAAATTTGGCCCTCACCTGCGTTTCGGGTTCGGTTGTGGGCGCGTGGTTGCGCGCGATGATTTCACTGCGGGGCGGGATTGGGCAGATTCTCCCGGATTGTGCAGATTCTTCGAGAAATTCGGCGGTCTTGGCGGTGGGCGCATTGCAGCGGCCTGACGCGACTACTATACTCACGGGACTATGGTGGCGCCCTTGGTGCTGGTTCACCGAGTGGCCGTCCGGCGACATCCGGAAGACACCTATCAGCGTTGCGGTTTAGATCGTCAAGGCGGTTTCCTTGACGCTTGGAATATTGATTGGTGGGCTGGAAGCACAGCCCGATGTTGAGGCTAGCCCCAACGGATTCTACGGTTGAGTTGAAAAGGAGAAACACTAATGGCTAGCGCTGTGGACACCTTCATGGCGGGGGTCATCGCCAAGAACCCCGAGCAGAAGGAATTTCATCAGGCGGTTCACGAGGTCGTGGAATCGTTGATGCCCGTCATCGACAAGCACCCGGAGTACCGCAAGGCAAAGATTCTCGAACGGCTCGTCGAGCCCGAGCGGATCATCATGTTCCGCGTCCCGTGGGTCGACGATCGGGGCGAGGTCCAGATCAACCGCGGCATGAGGGTGGAGTTCAACAGCGCGATCGGCCCCTACAAGGGCGGTCTCCGCTTCCACCCCTCGGTCAACCTCGGGATCATCAAGTTCCTCGGTTTCGAGCAGGTCTTCAAGAACGGCCTGACCACGCTGCCGATCGGCGGCGGTAAGGGCGGGTCCGACTTCGATCCCAAGGGCAAGAGCGACAACGAGGTCATGCACTTCTGCCAGAGCTTCATGAGCGAGCTCTTTCGACACGTCGGAGCCGATACCGACGTGCCCGCCGGCGACATCGGCGTCGGGGGCCGCGAGATCGGCTACCTGTTCGGGCAATACAAGAGGCTGGTCAACCGCTTCGAAGGCGTGCTGACCGGCAAGGGCCTTAACTGGGGCGGCAGCCTGATCCGGCCCGAGGCCACCGGCTATGGCGCGGTTTACTTCGCCGAGGAAATGCTCAAGACGCGCGGCGAATCGCTCAAGGGCAAGACCTGCGTCATTTCCGGCTCCGGCAACGTGGCCCAGTTTGCAACCGAGAAGATCCTGGACCTCGGCGGCAAGCCCGTAACTTTCTCCGACTCCAATGGTTCCATCGTTGACGAGGAAGGCATCGACCGCGAGAAGCTGGCGTTCGTCATGGAGCTCAAGAACGTCCGCCGCGGCCGGATCAAGGAATACGTCGACAAGTATCCCAAGGCTACCTATCAGGTGAGCGAGTCCGGCGCGAAGATCAACCCGCTCTGGCAGGTCAAGTGCGACGTGGCCCTGCCGGCGGCGACGCAGAACGAGATCAACGTCGAAGACGCGAACCACCTGGTCAAGAACGGCTGCTACTGCGTCAGCGAAGGCGCGAACATGCCCACCATGCCGGAGGGCGTCAACGTCTTCCTCGAATCCAAGATTTTGTACGGTCCGGGCAAGGCCGCCAACGCGGGCGGCGTGGCCGTTTCGGGTTTGGAGATGTCGCAGAACTCGATGCGGCTGGCTTGGACTCGCGAGGAAGTGGACAACAAGCTGCACAGCATCATGATCAGTATCCACAAGGCTTGCGCGGAGACGGCCGAGAAGTACGGCGCGCCGGGCAACTACGTCAACGGTGCCAACATCGCCGGCTTCATCAAGGTGGCCGACGCGATGCTGGACCAGGGCGTGGTCTAGGCCGCGGGAGTTTTCAGCAAGTGTTTTGGCGCGGTGCGAGGTGGGAATTCCGCCTCGCCCGCGCTTTTGTTATTCTGGCGCGTGGACGACGCGAGAGTTTGAGATGGTCGAACCCGGTCACGGTGCCCAGCGCGACGAACCTGATCTGCACTTCCGCGGGTTTCATCAACTGATGCCCAACCGGGTGCGGAACGTGCTGCTGGTTTCCAGCCTGTACGAATCGTTCATCCTCGAGGAAGAGGGGCTACTGACCGAGCTGATCTCCAGCGAATACGTGGACATGAACCTCAGCCAGGCCCCGCGCGTCTCTCGGGCAACAACGGGAAAAGAGGCCCTCGAGTTCATCCAAACCCAGCCGGTCGATCTGGTCATCACGATGACCCGCCTGGGGCAGTGGAACCTGCCGGACTTCGCCCGGGCCGTAAAAGAGGTCCACCCCGACCTGCCGGTGCTGGTGTTGGCGGGCGAGAACCGGGAGCTGCTCCGACACCCGGAACTTTCGCAGTGCGAGAGCATCGACCGGATTTTCGTCTGGAACGGCGACGCGAAAATCCTGTTGGCAATCGTCAAATTCATCGAGGACCGGCTCAACGCCGAGTACGATACGCGCTACGGCGACGTGCGGGTCATCATCCTGGTCGAAAACTCGGTGCGGTTTTACTCGGCTTATCTGCCGCTGATCTATGAGGAGCTGGTCAAGCTGACGCAATCGCTGATGGCCGAGGGCATCAATCCGATGCACCGGCTGCTGCGGATGCGGGCCCGGCCGAAAATCCTGCTGGCCGAAACCTTCGAGGAGGCTTGGGAGCTTTACTCGAAGTACAGCGAGAACCTGTTGGGGGTGATCTCGGACGTCCGCTTTCCAAAGGGCGGCGAGCTGAACGATCACGCGGGGCTGGATTTCATTCGGCTGATTCGCGCGGAGTCGCCGCACCTGCCGATCCTGCTGCAATCATCGGACGCCGGACACGCGCGGGCGGCGGAAGAGTTGCAGGCGTTTTTCCTGAACAAGAATTCGCGCAGCCTCTTGCAGAATTTGCGGGCGTTCATTCTCGGCTATCTGGGTTTCGGGGATTTCGTTTTCGTGACGCCGGACGGGAGCGAGGTCGGCCGGGCGCACGACCTGCTCTCGTTCGAACAGGCGATTGCGACGGTACCGTCGGAATCGCTGGTGTTTCACGCCAAGAACAACCACTTCAGCAACTGGCTGATGGCCCGGACGGAGTTCGGGTTGGCGGCCCGGATTCGGCCGCGAAAGGTGACGGACTTCGCGACCGTGGCGGAGTTGCGTAAGTACATGCTGGAAATGCTGGCGGAGTTTCGCGAGCGTACCCAGAGCGGGGTGATCACGGAATTTTCGCCCGCGCGGCTGGGCATCCCGATGGCGTTTACCCGCATCGGCAGCGGCTCGATCGGCGGAAAGGCCCGCGGTTTGGCGTTCATCAACGCCTTGATTCGCCGTTACGATCTCCGCCGTCGCTTTGAGGGCGTGCGCATCGCCGTCCCGAGCAGCGCGGCGATTGGGACGGACGTCTACGACGAGTTTCTCGATAGAAACCGTCTCCGAGAATTCGTGGCCCGGGACGTCGATGACGAGGAGATCGCGAAGACGTTTCTGGCGGCGAAGCTGCCCAAGGCAATCTTCAGCGATCTGACGGCGTTTCTACATCAGGTGCGTTATCCGCTGGCGGTCCGGTCGAGCAGTTTATTGGAGGACTCGCAAGGCCGACCCTTCGCGGGCGTCTACACCACCCACATGATTCCGAACAACCACACCGACCTGAAGGTTCGACTCGAGCAGCTTTGCGACGCGATCAAGCTCGTCTACGCCTCGACCTTCTTCCGCGCCGCCCGGCGTTATCTCGGAGCGACCGGCCGGCATTCGGAGGAGGAGAAGATGGGCGTCATCCTCCAGGAACTCGTCGGCAGCAAGCACAACGGGCGATTCTACCCGACCTTTTCCGGGGTGGCGCGCTCGTATAACTATTACCCCACCGGACAGATGGAGCCGGAAGACGGCGTCGCCAGCGTGGCCCTGGGGCTGGGTAAGATAGTTGTCGAAGGTGGGCAGAGTCTGATGTTTTCGCCCGCCCTGCCGCAAGTCCTCCCGCAATTCCCGACCACGAAAGACCTGCTGGCGAACTCGCAGCGCCAGTTTATCGCGTTGGACATAAGACACCCGGATGTGTATCCGACCCCGGACGCCAACGCCAACCTGGTCATGCCGAACTTGGACGTGGCGGAAGCCGACGGCACCTTGGCGCCGATCGGGTCGGTTTACTCGGCGGAGAATGACGTTGTTTACGACGGCGTGTTCCGCGACGGGCCGCGGCTGGTGACGTTTGCGCACGTGCTCAAGTCCGACCTGTTTCCGTTGGCGGAGATACTCCGGCTGTTGCTGGAGATCGGCCGCGAGGGGATGGCCTGCCCGATCGAGATCGAATTCGCCGTGGACATGAGCGAGCAGCCGATGGAATTCGGGTTTTTGCAGATCCGCCCGATCTTTTCGTATGAAGAGTGCGGCGACGTCACCATTGAGGATACCGACCCGGATCACGCGGTTTGCTACAGTCCGCGGGCATTGGGTGACGGGCAAATCGGCGGCATACATGACATTATCTACGTCAAGCCCGATGACTTCGACGTGAGCCAGACGCGGGAGATTGCCGCCGAGCTGGCAAAGGTCAACGACGAGCTGCTTCGTAGCGAGCGGCAATGCGTTCTGATCGGTCCGGGACGGTGGGGATCGGCCGATCGCTGGCTGGGAATCCCGGTGACGTGGGAGCAGATCTCGTCGGCACGGGTGATCGTGGAAACGTCTCTGGAGGATTTTGTGGTCACGCCCTCGCAGGGCACGCACTTCTTTCAGAACCTGACGTCGTTCGGGATCGGATACTTCACCGTGCATCCCTCACTGCACGAGGGCTTCATCGACTGGGATTGGCTCGCGGCGCAAAAGGCCGTGGGGGAAACGCACTTCATCCGCCACGTGCGCCTACACAAACCGCTCGACGTTCGGCTGAACGGCCGAACCAGGCAGGGGGTGATCCTCAAGCCCACCCGGTAGGCGCGCCACAAACGCCGCGAAGCCCTTGAAGTGGAAACGTCATTGACGATCAGATCACAGGTCGGCCCGCGATCCAGACGGCGTTTGCGGGGGCGGGACTGTCTATCAGTGCGCGGATCGGGTCGTTGATGTTCGGCGCGCATGAAAACGCCGACAGATCAGCCTGTTTACCCGGCTCCAATGATCCGATTTGTTCATCGAGGTTGAGAGCACGGGCGGCATCCAGTGTGACCATTTGCAGCAGTTCATCAGGCGGGGGTGGGTTTGCCACCTGTGTACGGACGTAGTGCAGTTCGTCGAGCAGCGAAAGACTGTCGTTACTCGCCAGGCTGTCGGTGCCCAGCGCGACCGTCACGCCCGCCGCCCGCATTCTCATAAACGGGTGCGGCGAGTGGCCGAAGAAATGGTGGGATCGGGGGCAGTAGATGACGACGTGACCGACGTCGGCCAATTGTCCGAATTCGTCGTCCGTGACGTAGTTCGCATGCGCGATCGAACCGGGACGAACTCCTTGGGAGCACTCCGCTAAAAGCGCGATAGGCGAACAATGTGGTGCTTTGATGCCGCATTGAGCGAGCAATTTCTCAATCGTTGGGCTCAGTGCGCCCTTTTCGCCGCGCAGGTACGCGACTTCTTCCGGGGTCTCGGCCAGATGCATGGTCCAGGGCCGCCGGATTTCATCGGCCAGCGCGATTGCGGAACGAATCTGATCGAAGGGGACGGTGTAGGGAGTGTGCGGCGAGATGCCGACGGTCAGCAATTCATCCTCGACGACCTCCCGCGCGCCGCGGCGGAGTTCGTCGGGATTGCGCGGCGGATGGTCGGCGAGCGTGAGCAGTTCGACGAAGCAGACCTTGCGGATCGGGAGCTGTTTGAGGACGGGCCAGGCGCAGTTGCGCCGCGAGATATCGCCGACGCAGGTAACGCCGGCTCGTAGCGATTGCCGGGCACCGTCTATCACGGCGTCTCGTTCACGCTCCAGTTGTCCCGGTTTAGATCGCAGCCGAATGAGTTGCTCGATCCAGTTCCAGAATCGCGCCGGTTTTAGCAGATTGGCGTAACAGCTCAGTTCGAGGTGCGAATGCGGGTTGACGAACCCGGGCGTCAGAATCACGTTACCGAGATCGGTGACTTGTGTTGCCGTTGACGGAAGCGCGGACACCGCTCCGACGGCGACGACCCGGCCGTCGGCAATCTCGACGTAACCCGCATGGATCGGGGGCGAGGTAACCGGTACCACCCAGGCGGCCTTAAGTATCACGACTGTGTGCTATCCTCGGCTTGTTGATCGAGAGTGTCGGGATCGTCGCGCTCGTGGTCGTAGCGGCGGCGCTGCTGGTCGAGGAAATATTCGTAGTCGAATTCGTAACCGCCCTCGCGCCGACGCGAATCGCCGCGGCCCGACAAAGACCCATGACCTTCGAACCACGTTCGCCAATCCCAGCCGATTTGGCCGCTGGCGATGTGGTGCTGCATGGACGATTCGCAGTGGCAAACGCCGGGTGTGCGCCGCAATACTTCGGTCAGGCGTTCGAGCAGGCGCGGCAAGCGTTCGACGGCGGCGGCGGTGCGTTGATCCTGGCTCTTCTGGTCGAGAACGTGGCCGTCTTCGAAAGGTCGAAAATCGCTCCCGGTTTCGGCGTAGCCGGCGACGTAGCACAGGCTGGCATAGCACATCTGCAACTCTTTGGCGAGGAAAACCTCCGGCGCCAGCGTCGTGCCGAGTAGCTCACCGCCCAAGGCGGCGTACTTACGGACTTCGGCGGGGGTTTCGCGGCGGGGGCCCTCGATGCAGACGTAGATGGCGTGCTCGGCAAACTTAGACCCCTCTTCCTCGAGCGTCGTCGCGAACGCCTTGCGGAGCGACGGGCAGAAGACGGGCCACTGCCGCACGACCCCGAGCCCGCGGTTTTCGAAGAAGGTGTTGGGGCGCAGGTGGGTTTCGTCGATCAGGTCGTCGACGATGACGTACTGGCCGATGGTGTAGTTGTGACAGATAGCGCGGGTTTCGCTCCAGGAGACGATGGCGCGTACGCCGAGGTCTTTCAGCGCGTAAATGTTGGCGCGGTAGTTGACGAAGCTGGGGGCGAGGTTGAAGCCGGACTCCCCGTGTCGTGAGAGAAAATAGAACTCGCCGAAGCGCGACGCGCAGAGATAGATCGGCTGTGATTCCCCGAAGGGAGTGTTCTGAGGTCCGAGCCGCTCCGCGAGCAGGGCTCCTTCCCGCAGCAGATCGTACGCCGCGGTGCCGCCGATGCAGGCCGAGGTCGCTTTCATCGTCTCCTTCCCACCGTGGTGAGGTTCATTGAAACAGTCGTGCCGACAAATACCGGAACCCGTCCGGCAATCCTGGTAATGGAATATTCGGTCGCTGGCAACCCGCTTGGCGCGGGGCTTCATTTTGAACGTTGATTCGCCGCGCCGTGAGTATAGGGCGACGGGCGGAAATCGCCAAACGAATCTTTGAGAATGCCACGGGAGGGGGGGTGCCTAATCTTAGTGGCACCCTCCGTCAGAGTTTTACGGTGTGCCACTGCTCCTGAGCAGTGCTAAGTATCGCGGGAAGCACGGACAAGCAAAATGCCGCTTGTCCGTGGCACCCGGCGAGACCCGACGCCACCCACAAGTTCAGCATTGACTGAACACTGGAGGGTTGGTTCGTTTACGAGCGGCTGTTCCATACGGGTTCGTCGACGCCGGCCGCCTTGTTCTGGTAGCGGGCCATGACGAAGAGCAGATCAGAGAGCCGGTTGAAATAGGGGATCAGGTGTTCGCCGATCGGCCCCTTCTCCGCCAGCAGGACCGTGACGCGCTCCGCCCGTCGGCAGACCGTGCGCGCGACGTGCAAATGCGCGGCGGCGACGTGGCCGCCGGGTAAAACCAGGTTCTTCAACGGCGCCAGTTTTTCATTGAACCGGTCGGTTAGCTTCTCAAGCGCCGTGACGTGGCGCGTTTCGATCTTCGGGCCGGGTCTTTTCTTGTCGGCTGACTCCGGGGCGGAGAGCTGGGCACCGGCGTGAAACAACTCGTTTTGGATGCGGCGTAACGGTTCGACCAGTTCCGTGGCCGGGTTCGCGGCCAGCACGACGCCGAGCTGGGCGTTGAGCTCGTCGACGGTGCCGTGGGCGACGATGCGTGGTGAGGTTTTGGGAACGCGCTCGCCGGTTCCCAGGGCGGTGCTGCCGTCGTCGCCGGTGCGAGTGTAGATTTTGGTCAAGCGCGGCATGGCGGGGCCTCATTCATGGTATCGGTCTTACTAGTGCTCCGTAAGTATTGCTTTGATGGGTTCAACCCGAGGAGCCGCGGACTTTAGTCCGCGCGGCGCCGCGGAGAGTAAAATCTATCCTTCCCAAGGGACCGCGCGGACTGAAATCCGCGGCTCTTCGAGTATTGTTGCCCCCTTCAAGTATTATCACGGTCTCGAAAGAAACACTACCCGTCAAATCAACCTAGACAAAGCACTAGTGCTCTGTCAACCATCGATTGACGGGCAGGATTGCCCGGATCGCCGCGGCGCGGTACACAGCGCCTGATGAGTACGTATCCCTCATCGCGATTCTGGATCGGTCCGTCCGGGTGGAGTTATCCGGATTGGCACGGCGTAGTCTACCCCAAGCGCAAACCACGCGGGTTCAAGCCGCTGGCGTTTATCGCCGAGCATTTCAACGCCGTCGAGGTAAACTCCAGCTTCTACGCGATTCCGACGCCGCGCGTGACGGAGAGCTGGATTCCGCTCGTGCCGGCCGACTTTCGTTTCGCGTTCAAGCTCACTCGGAACTTCACACACGACCCCGATCCGGTTCCGGCCCCGGTTGCTCTGACCGCCTTCTCGGAGGCCCTGCGTCCGGTCGAGCAAGCCGACCGTCTCGGCCCGGTGCTGATGCAGTTTCCATGGTCGTTCCGTTACACAGCCGGCGCGGCCGAGCGCCTACGGCGTCTGGCGGACGGGTTGGCGGAGTTTGAGCGCGTCGTCGAAGTCCGCCACGCCTCGTGGGCACAGCCGGCGGCACTCGACCTGCTGCGGCATATCGGCGGCTATTGCAACATCGACCAGCCGCGGCTGCGCAACTGTCTCGGACCGACGCAGCACGTCTTCGGCCCGACGGCATACGTGCGGCTGCACGGCCGCAACGCGGAAAAGTGGTTCGCCGAGAATATCCCCGGCTATGAAAGGTACAACTACCTTTACAGTCACGAAGAACTACGCGAGTGGATCGGGCGTCTCAACGCGATCGGCAAACAGGCCGAGCACGTATACGTCTTCGCGAACAATCATTACTGGGGGCAGGGACCGGCCAACGCACTCGAGCTACGGGCGTTGCTGGAAGACAAGCCCGTCGCGGTGCCGGCTCAGCTATTGGTAACATACCCACGACTAAGCCGGATCGCCTTACCCCCACGCGAGCCGGGGTTGTTCGACGCAGGTGTATGATCTTCCGTTGGAAGAAAATGGTTCATCCGGCATTCCGGTGAACTTGAACCGCCAAGACGCCAAGACGCCAAAGTTGAGTGATCATACACCACTCTCGAACGCACTTACCACCACGCTGTCTCTCTCGCCACGAATAGGACCGTAGGGCGTGCCGTGCCCGCCGATCGCCTCCTCGCGCTTATCCCTTGTTTCACTTGGCGCCTTGGCGGTTTTCATCCTTTCCCGATATGCCGTGACCGTCAACGGCACGAACGCCGACATGACCGTCGACTGCCCGGCCTGCTTGGCCGGCTCATCTCCTGGTTTGTTGAATTCGACCGAACCGAACAGTCTATCGTTCTCGGTCAGGTCGAAGACGCGGATGTGAAAAACCTCGCCGAGTTGATTGTACGCCGCTCTCCGAAATCGAAGGCGACAACCCGAGCGCGGAAATCATCTCGACGTTGAAACAATTGAGAATCGGCATCAAATCACGCAACGCCAGCTCACGTTGCCAGGCCTCCGCGCTCACCGGCGGCAAGTCCCTTTCCGCACGCTCGCCGCTCGGTACGGCATGGGCAATCGCCGCCGACACTCGCGTCCCCTCGCAGACCGGCGCCGCGCGCACGAACCACCAGCAGGCTTCCGTCTCGTTCGGCGGTCGCGTGGGAACCTCGCAAGATACCAACCGGCCCCGCACGAACAATTCTCGGCGAGCCGCTTTCAGTAGATAATGGTGTGAAGACGGCACCAGTTCATAGGCCGACTCGCCCACTACATCGCGCGGGCATCCACTGATACTGCGAATCGTCAAATCGCGATCCAGCGTGGCGAGTATAGGCGTGATCACGGTATTCCACTCCCGTGTCCCGGCGGGAACCACCCGTCGTCTCATCCCTGAAACGTCATTGCTACCAACTTCATCTTAAGCAAAGCGCCCCCTGAATCTCTATTAGGGATTTCCCTGAATCCTGCGGGATTTGCGCGCTTTTTTAACGAGACCGATCCATGATGTACGGGGCCGAATCAGAATATCGGGTAGCATCGGCTTCTCGCCGGTCCGAGCGTCGCCGAGACGGCGACGCTCCCCGCGTTACCTACAATCCTGACGGACACCCGTGACAGATGTGCCCCGAAATCGTTCAGATGCTTATGGCGCCAAGGCTTACCAACATACGGTGCCGTAATTCGCGAGCAGTGTCGCTAAATCGGCCAAATCCACGCACCCGTCGTGGTCCAGGTCGGCTGCGGGTACAAACCCGGGATCCCCCGCGCACAGTCCGTACGAGCTCAGCAGAAGCGCCAAATCTGCCAAATCAACATCCCCGTCGCGATCCAGATCACCTACGCACTGATAACCGATCGCCCAGTCCGCCGCGCACGTCAACACGTCCTCACAGAACACATAATCCAACATGCAGAGATTGTCGGCGGTCGCAAGCCCGAGTTGGTCACCGTAGCAGTAAAGCTCGAACATCCCGAACCCGGACGACGTGAACAAATCACCCGGCCCAAACTCACCGAACAGACTCGGCGATCCCGGCGCCAATGAGAAAATAACCTGATCCTCCCCGGGCGTGAACTGGTATAGCCCATCGCTGTCAAGCACGATCATCGCGTCGATGTCGTCATCCAACATCAATCCCAGTGCATACGGCCCGACGTACAACTCTTCATTACCCGCCTCTTGTGGGTCGCGATCAAGGTAGATGTCCGCCCCGCTGCCAAAACCGGGTAGCACTGACAGGGACGGGCTGTTGGCCGTCAGCGAGAACACAACCTCCGTCGGCCTGCCTTCTCCCTCAGCCGACTTGTCCCCCCCACGTAGCCGCGATCGCGGCGGCTGCGTCCCGGAACCCGCGTTTACGTTCGACTGCGGAGTCCCCGGCGGAACCGGCGTCGACGGCGACACGCCCGGCGGACTCAGCCTGAAATCAACTCCGCCCGCGTCCCCCTGGTTGATTATCAGCGTGTTGTTGTTCGAGTGCGAAGGTCGCCCCGGCGGTATAAACCCCATCCGCGTGAACAACAGCAGCGACATGTACGCATCGCCCGCCGCCTGGTTCTTAATCGCCTGGTCCTGAACGTTAAACGGCAACCCCATCGAAACCAGCGTCTCGTCCGGCGGCAATCCGCCAACCGCCTGGCGGTCAACCGAGAAGATCAACACAAACTCCGTCGTGATATTTCCCTCCCACGGACCATACGACAACGCGTCTATGTCATCCTCGTCGTCAAGCAGAAACATCCCTTCCGCCGATATCACTACCTCCGGAATATCCTGTTCCCCAGGCAACAGCAAATCACCCGACCGCAAAAATCCCCCCTGCACCTCCGGCGAGAGCGAATCAATCGAAAACAGCGGCGGAAGCAGCGGGTTTCTCGCCGTAACATCATCGTCGCCCGCCATAACAACAACGCTGCCGATAAAGAACATAACCGTTGTTACCAAACACAAGACCCGAGCTTTCATCCCTGATCCCTCCATGACATCTGAAACCGCTTGCCGAGTTGACATACCTCTCCCATCAAAAACCCCACTATGTTATCGTAGTCAAGCAGACCCGCCTTCCGATAAGAAAAAAACAGGATTTTTCGCGTGCATGACAACCGGGACGGTCTCTGGGGGAGGCCGTAGCGTCCGCCCCCCGCGGCGGACGTCGAGAACCGGGAACCGTTCGTCGTTTCACGGCCGCCACGGAGGGCAGCCGTTGCATGTCCAGGCCCAAAGCATTCCCCGCCTGGAGTGTTATATGCCCGGATTTTTCACACCCGGCCTAATAACACCACCAGATACCTACGGCGACGCGGCACCATTTACCCCCAACCACCCGGGCCAGCCCTCATCTTCCCGTAACTTGATCAACAAAAACTTAGCCCGAAAACAGTAGTTCTCATTATCGTACTGATCGCACGCCGCTTTGAGGCTGGTAAGCGCTTGCTCACTCCGCCCGTCCGTGAGCTCACGCACACCCCTGAAGAAAAACGCCCCCGCCAGACGAAGCCGCTCATCGTCACGCCGCTCCGTCCCTTCCCGCGCCGCCGCCTCCAAAGACGACCAGTCGACATCCCCACGCACATAGCCCGTCAACACGTTCAACCACTCCGGCGTCCAGCCCGGCGAAAGCCTGCATTCGCTGCACGTCTCATCCGGCAAGAGACCAGCCGGGGGCGGGCGTCCAATCAGCCGATACGCACTATGGAGGCGAAGAACGTACTCCGGGTGTTCTCGCGCAAGCTCCACACCCGTTTTCAACACCTCCTCCGCCCTGTCCCAATCGTCCGCACTCGCGGCAATGAGCGCTTCGTAGAAGCTGTCGTCCGCGTCGTAATTCTGCCGGCGATCGTAGCCGGTCGGTGGTCCATATCGCTTCGCACACATCTGCTCAGCTTCCGCATGTTCGCCGCGCCAAAAATGTAACCGCATCTGATACGCGTAGCGCTCGGACCAATCCGAATTTGTCTTCAGGATGCTCTCATCATCGTAGCGGTTCCATGCGGCGATGGCGGACCGATAGTCACCGACGCTCTCATAATAATCCGCCTCGGCCGCATAGCCCCGCGGGCTGGTCGGCTGAACATTCTGGGCATCGATTGCAGCGGACAGGCTGCCGGCGTACGCCCTCTCGGCAGCTTCGGTCTTGCCCTCGGCTTCGTAGATCTCCGCCGCCAGATAATGCGTGATCGATAAAAGGTAGCGCGGATATGCTTTCCCCGGCTGGAGATCAGCCGCGATCTCAAGCTGGCCGACCGCCTTTTCGTAGTAGCTGATCGCGAGCAGGGGGTCGCGGGCGCGCCAGGAATACATGATCTGGTTCATCGCGCGACCCTGGTGAAGCATCGCTTGCGTAAACGTGAAGCCTTCCCGGCCGGCCGCCTTGAGCGCCTGGTCGAACGAGTCCACCGCTTCCTCCGGGCCGCTCCCCCAGACTGCCTGGGCGCGGAAAAACCAACCCGCCGCGCTCGGTTCCACATCAGGCGGATGCCGACACGCGTCGCCAAGCCCGATGTGACGTTCGGCGTCCGCCCACATTTCCACGCCTTGCGTGTACCCGCGACGTACGTACGCCCACGCCAGAAGATAGTGCGCGTCAACGTCGCCCGGACGCTCTTCGAGCAAGCCCTCCAATAGCTCGATCGACTTCTTCGGCTCCGTGCGAATGTGCGCGAACGCCTCAACAAACTTTCGCCGATACCGGTCACTACCGACCCGGCTAACCCAACTCAACTTCCCCCGCGCGCGTTCCCATTCACGATAATCATCGAGCAGGACAGCCTCGGCCTTGTCGATTTCGCCGTTGGCGGTTGTGGAGAAGAAGCTCAAAAGCAGCGGGATCACAACAACGAGCACCGCCGACGTCGCCATGACTCCCGCGCGCCACGGATGCCGACGCGTCCACCGCACCGCCTTGCCCAACGGCCCCACCGGCCGGCTCGCAATCGGAAACCCTTCCGCATACCGCCGCAGGTCATGTGCCATCTCCCCCGCGGTCGGAAAACGCCGCCGCGGCTCCTTCTCCATCGCCCGCAAGCAGATCGTCTCGAGATCCATGGGAATCCGCGGATCAATCCGTCGCGGCGGCCTCGGCTCACGCTTTAGAATCTGGTGGATCGTCTGCTCGTATGTCTCCCCCTGAAATGGCCGCCGCAGCGTCAGCATCACGTACAACGTCACCCCCAGCGAATACACATCGGTCCGCCGATCGATCGTCGTGGACGGCCCCGTGATTTGCTCGGGCGACATGTACGCCGGCGTGCCAACCATCTCCGTGCTCCGCGTCAGCCCCGGCTCGTCGAGCACACGTGCCAGCCCGAAATCCGTGATGTGCAACTCGTCGTCCGGCCCCAGCAGCAGATTCTGCGGCTTGATATCGCGATGAACCACCCCCTGCTCGTGCGCATGGTGCAAACCTTCCGCCACCCCCGCCGCCAGACGCACGATCCGTTTGTAATCGCGCGCCGGCCCGAGTCGATGCGTTATCCGGCTCAGTCGAATCGTCGATACCGCCGACCGCAACAACACCGTCGGCGACCTCAGCAGCCATGTGGTCCCCTCGGCCGCCTCACGCTCGTCCGTCTCCCGGCCCTCACTACTGCTCTCCCGCTCTCGACGCAGCACCTGGTCGAGCGATTCTCCCTCGACAAGCTCCATCGCGTAATAAAAGTAATCCCCCTCATGACCCTGGGCGTAAATCGGCACGATATTGGTGTGGTGCAGCCGGCCCGCCGCCTGCGCTTCCCGCGTGAACCGTGACACCGACCGTTCACTTTGCACCAGCCCGGCCGAAAGCAGCTTCAACGCCACGATGCGATTGAGCGAAATCTGCCGCGCGCGGTAAACCACCCCCATCCCCCCCCGACCCAACTCCTCGAGTATCTCAAAATCCCCCAGCCGCGTATGCGCTGCCAGCACTGTCGGCTGGATCGGCCGCGATCGGCTCTGACTCGAATTCCACGCCGATTGCTCGGCGGAGCGCGCCACGCCCAAGTCGCCTACCAGCGCCCGCATTTCCCGATACTTAGCCGCGCACGCCCGGCAATCATCAAGGTGCGCTTTGACGGAGCAAGCCTGCTCGGACGTCAGCTCCCCCTCAATATAATCCAGCAGCAGTTCCCCGACCGCCTCGCAGGTCATAACAGTAGAGAATCATCGAATTGTTGCAGTTTCTCACGCAAAACGTCCATCGCCTTGCTCAGCCGCGCCTTCGTCCCCGCCACCGAAAGCCCGATCGCCTCCGCGATCTCGTCGCGCGGCAATTCCTGAAAATACCGCATCACCACCACGCTGCGCAAATCCTCGTCCAGCTCCTGCAACACCGCCAGGATCCGCACTGCCCGATCACGCTTCAGGGCCTTCCCCGCCGGCGTTGTCAGCGGATCAATCGCGTGATCGAAACTCGCCTGTACCCCCCGCGCCGCTCGCGCCGCCGGACCCGCCGCGTCGTGCTGCTTCCGCTGCGTATCGATGCAACGCCGTCGCGCCACCTGATACAGCCACCCCCGAATACTGTGCGTCGGCAACGATTCCACATCCAGCCGACAACAGGTCTCCAGCACGTCCTGGACGATATCCTCCCCCTGTGCCGGATCGCCCAGCATCCGTCGGCAAAATAGCCGCAATTCATCCCCATATCGCCGCTCGATCGCCGCGATAGCCCGGTTGTCACCAGCTCGCAGCCGCTCCATCAGCAGCCGATCGTCCTGGCTCAGCGCAGTCGTGCTCAACTCGTCACTGGCCATCTGCGGAACCCCGCCTCCTCGGTTTACCACCCGGCGCGGCAGGCCTCTTGGGTTTTCTCGGATATTTGTAACAACCGCTACCAAGAGCGGTTAAGAAACGTGCTCTTAATATCATAGCCTAACCGGTCAACCATCCGCGAACAACCGTTTCTGTCGGCAAGACGATCCCATTCCGCACCCAATTCCATTTTTTCCGCCACCGCGGTAGCCGTCCCGCCGACCCGCACGTCTTCCATTATGGAGAGATCACAGCGCGGCCTTTGGCCGCAACCAAAGGGGCCAAGGGGTCGAGGGTCCAAGGGTCCAAAGGATCGGGTGGCCCATGGCTTTAGCCGTGGGGGACACGAATCGACCGTCTATTCGTATTCCCCGCCGATGATGCGATGGGTCACCCACGTAGCGAGAAATCTTCGCGAGCAGCGAAGAAATCGGTCGTTTGCAGTACAAAGAGGTAAACCCCTGGTCCGGACCCGACTCTCCCATAATGACTCGCTCGCCCAAGATCGGCAGGTCAGGGACATGGTTAATATAACCATCTCCCGCCTGTCGGTCCTTTTTCAACCCGGCTCACGATGGGGGAGCCCGGCGTCCGAAGTGTGCGAGAGGGGTTGAACCGCCCAGGCACGGCACGGCGATTGGGGATTGACGATTGGGGATTAGTGCTGGGCTACGCCGTTGAGAGCACCCACCTTGAACTTTGCACTTTGAACTCTGGACGGGCTACTGCTCGGATGCTCGAATAATGGCGTCAATTCCCATCTTGTCCGCGTTTCGCCCCGACACTTCACACGACATGCCCGCTTGGGCTGCTACGGCATGAAGATAGGCGTAACTCAATTCAGATTCCGTTTCAATTGGTGGTAGCAATGACATCGAGCAACCTCCTAGTCCCAGCCATGTAGGTCGAGTCATCGACCCGACACATGAATTCCGGATTCGTCGGGTCTATGACATTACCTACGCCTAGCCTACATCCCCAGCACCTTGGCCGTCTGGGCGAAGACGGCGTCGGGGCGCTCGACCACCGTGATGCCGACTTCTTCCATCACCTTGCGCTTGTACGTGTAGGTCTCCTCCTCATTGCGGATCATGGCGCCGGCGTGGCTCTGAGCTACTCCCGCCTTGGTGAACATCCCGCCCAGGAAGACGATGATCGGCTTGGTGATCTGCCCGGACTTGACGGCCGCGGCCAGATCGTTCTCCTGAGTCGTGCCGGTCTCGCCGTAGGCCACGATCACCTTGGTGCGTTCGTCCTTCTGAAAGGCCAGCGCCGCGTCGATCATGGTGACGCCGGGCATCGGATCGCCGCCGGTGCACAACACCGCGCTCACGCCGGGGTACTGCTCGCCCCACAGCGGTCCGAAGCTGCCATCCTCCTGAGGGCCGGGCAGGTTGGGCCGGCAGTGGAAGGCGCCCAGCAACTGGGACAGCCCGCCCGAGCGGGAGATCACGCCCACGCAACCGGGTAAGTAGTTCTTCCTGGCCCAGGTCGCGCTGCCGCCGATCATGCCGAACAGGTAGCCGGACGTATCGAGCATGCCGACCGTGTTGGGCCCCAGATAAGTACAACCCTTGGCCTTGGCGTACTCCTTGAGCACGGCTTCATCGTGAGTCGCCACACCGTCGGCCGTGAGCACGGCAAACTTGAGACCGGCGTCCATGGCTTCCATCGCGGCGCGTTTGACGGCCGCGGCCGGCACGTACATCACGGCGCAGTTCAGCTCGGGATTTGCCGCGACGGCCTCCTTGGCGCTGTTGTATATCGGTTTGTCGAGCACCTCCTGCCCGCCCTTGCCGGGTGTGCAGCCGGCGAGCACGTTGGTGCCCATCTTCATCATCAGCTTGCTGCTGGTCTGACCCTGCTTACCGGTCATGCCGACGACCAGCGCCTTGGGCTCCTCGATTCCGACCAGGTGTTTCAGGATACCGTTTTTCATTAGTCCACCTCCGGCAGGTCGAGTCTGATGCGGAGCTCACCGTTGCCCTCGAGCAGCGAAACCACCTCGCACATCAGGCAACCGATGCAGCGCGCCCCCTCCACGGGTTCGACGGTGCGCTGCTCGGCGTTCCAGAAAAGGAAGTTGTTGGGACAGGCGCCCACACAGGGTGGAGCCTCGTCCTTGTCCCACTTGTCCGCGAAGAAGAAGAAGTCCCCCGGCGGCACGTCGACGCGGAAGCTGGGCTCGCCCGTGGGTTGCGGCTCGGGCGTCACCTTGATGCGCTGTTTGGTGGCCATCGCCGCGACGTCGTCCACCATGGCGTTGGGAAACACATGCGGCATGTAGGTCTTGACCGGCACCGGCAAACTCGGGGCGACCTTCTCGATCAGCTCGCGGCCCTTGTCCTCGTCGGTCCCGCCGAAGCGCAGCAGCGCCGGCAGCGGCGTGGGGCTTTCCCGAATAGCCTTCCATACGGCGGCCGCCACGTAGTGCTGATTCTGGAAGCCCATGCCGGACCCCGTGAGCAGCAGCACCTGCGAGTCCTCCATCTCCAGAATGGCCCGCAGCACCCGGTAGCTCTTGAAAGCCGACAGGCCGCCGGAGGTGTCGGACTCGTTCATGGTGTAGATGTCTTTTCGCGCCCCGGTGGTCATCTCCCAGAGCATCTTGCCGCCGCCGCCGCACAGATTGGTGGCCACGCGCCAGGCGCCTTCGGGTGCCGGCTCGCGGTTCTCGCGGATGAAACCGG
Organism: Phycisphaerae bacterium; assembly: GCA_030612705.1. Classification (GTDB taxonomy): domain Bacteria; phylum Planctomycetota; class Phycisphaerae; order UBA1845; family Fen-1342; genus JALSRY01. The sequence continues at coordinate 62,623 of JAUWNI010000004.1, forward strand.
TCCCGGCCGGATCAGCCTCGTTGACCTTGTCCACCAGACGCTCCAGGTGGGTCTTGTCCTCCTTGGTGACCGGCGCGGCGGCGAAGAGTTCGGTATCCTTCTTGCCGACCGCTTGTTTCTCGAACTCGGCGCGGCAATCCACCACCAGTAGTGAGCCGTCTTCCAATACGCCGATGGGGTTGGCCTCGAGTACGATCAGCTTGTAGCGGGCGTAGGTCTTGATGAAGCCCTCCAGGAACTTGCCGATCGCCTGGGCGCCCGCCACCTTGCCCAGCTTCGCGATGAGGTCGTCCGCGCTGGGCAGGTTGAGCAGCGAGAAGGGGATCTTGTGCAGGCTGGCGGCGCGCTCCTCGACGCCCGAGCCACCCTCGGTCGAGAAGAGCAGCACGCCGTGCGGCAGCTCGTCCGCGTTGCCGAAGTCCAACATGCAGGCTGCGTAGTACTCGCCTTTCATGTTGACGGAGTTCGCTACCAGCACGCCTTCGGCCTGGCCCCAGGAACCGGGGGCCAGAAGCTGCTTCAGGCCGCTCTCCAACTGTTCCTTGCTGTCGCAGCGGCGCACCAGGCCCTGGGCCGCGCGGCTGGTGGCGCCGGGGATCTGGGCCTTGAGGTAGACCGGCGGCTCGGGGAGCGGGTCCGGAAGCTCCGCCCCGGCCGCCACGAACACCCCCTCCACCAGCGGTACCTTCTCGTTGTCGAGGAGCACCCGCGTCTTGTATTCGGGTAGGGCTGACATGGTCTCTCCTTTGTTGCGGTTAAAGCTCTCAGCTTTCAGCGGTCAGCTTTCAGCAAACAGCAATCGCCGTTCGGCTGATCGCTGACTGCTGACCGCTGAATGCTTACTTCGGATAGTCCCGATCGGCTTTGCCTTCGTAGACGACGTCGCCGAAATTGATCCGCCGCATCGGACGCTGGGTGGCGATCTCCTCGAAATAGTGCGCCGAGAGACCGGCCACGCGGCCGAAGACGAACAGCGCCTTCGCCAGATCGACGTCCATGCCCATGTCGGCCACGATCGCGCCGATCACGCCGTCCACGTTGATCGGCAGGCTTTTGCCGCTGGCTTTCTGGAAGATGTCGGAGATGCACTCCGAAACCTCGACGCACTTGCCGGCGAGGCCGTATTCCTTGACGCGCTGCCAGAGCACGTCGCGCCGCGGATCCTGGCTATGGACGCGGTGCCCCATGCCCTGGATGCGTTTTTTGGTCTCGCGGTACTCGAGGACCAGTGCCTCGGTCGCCTTCTCGATGGACAGGTTCTCCTGCTTGGCCTTTGCAGCTATCTTCTGAAAGACCAAGGCGGCCATGCGGCCCGCGCCGCCGTGCACGTCGGTGATCGCACCCACGCCGCTGCACAGCGACATGGCGTAATCGGCCCGCACCGACGCGGCAATCATGCCGGCCTGAGCCGAGGGCGGGGTCACGCCGTGGTCCACGCTGGCGACGACCATCGTCTCGATCATCAGGCCCTTCTTGGGATCGACCGTTTCCTCGCCGGTCACCGCCCGGTAGATCAGGTTGCCGAAGGGCTCGTCGGCCGCGGCTTTGTCCAGGGCGGGCTCGTTACCCAGCAGGTAGGCCAGGTAGCGGGCGAAGCGGCCGAGCGCGAAGATGGTCTTGTTGACCGGACCGTCGTCGCCGGTCTGCGGTACGGCGAACAGCTCGCCGTCCATCAGCAGGCACGCGCCGAGCGCCGCCGAGATGTCCTCGCCCTCGAAGCGTTCCACCTTGGGCGCCGGCTTCATCGCGGCCTGGTAGGCGGCCTTGGTGTGCGCCGCGAGCTCCGCCTGGGTGGGAAGCTCTGTCTTGATCAGCAGGTGCGCCGTTTCCAGTACGTTGGAGTGTTCGATCAACTGGGCCAATGGATATCCGGCGATGACCAGGTTGTTCGGCTCGACCTTGGTCGTGACCGTGGCCCATCCGGGTTTTGCTTCTGTGCTCACGACTGCTTCTCCTTTCGGGTAGCGTCGGCTCCCTGTCGGGTAGCGTCGGCCCCCCGCGGCCGACGTAGATTGTCGATAGCCGTTCGCAAGTGTGGTGTCTCAACAATAATGCTTCGTATCCAGATGAAGAGCCGCGGGCCTGAAGCCCGCCCGGTGCAACGCATTCAAGCGTGCTCGCCGTTATGCGTGGCTTTCATACGATTTGTTATTGAGACAGTACACTAGCCTACGTCGGCCGCGGGGGGCCGACGCTACTAACTGCAAGACAAACCGTGACAGAGCACTAGAGCCACGCGGCTCAGCGTTTTTTCAATGCCGCCCTGGTATACGGCAGGAGTCCTCCGGCCTCGCGAATAGCCAGGATTTCCGGCGGCAACTTTGGGAAATTGAGAACCTTCCCGCCAACCTTGATCTGTCCCGCCTGGGGATCCAGGCTAACCTCGTCGCCGTCCTTGTACGCGTCGACCGCCTCCGCGCATTCGACCAGCAGCAACCCCTGGTTGATCGCGGCCCGGTAGAATATCCTGGCGAAACCCTTGGCGACGATCGCCTGCACGCCGACCGCTTTCAGACCAAGTGCCGGCTGCTCGCGTGATGAGCCGCACCCGAAATTCTTGCCCGCGAAGAGAATATCTCCCTCGGCAACCTTCCCCGCGAATTCGGAATCCAAGTCTTCGAGCAGATGCGGCTTGATCTCCTCGGCGGTGCTGCAAGTGTACGTATACTTGCCGGGGAAGAGCATGTCGGTGTTGATGTCGTCGCCGTATTTCCAGACTTTCATGGGAAGAACTCCAGTCTTCAAGTGCTCTGCACTTAGCTATCAGCCATCAGCGGTCAGCTTACGGCCGGATGGGTGGCCCATGGCTTTAGCCGTAGGGGACACGAATCGAAGCTCTATTCGTGTTCCCCACCTCTAAAGAGGTGGGCCACCCTTCGTATTACCCATCAGCTTACGGCCGGCGAGGCGCCGGCCGCTACATTTCCTTTCGCGGGTCCGTGATTTCGCCATATAGCGCCGACGCAGCGACCGTCGCCGGGGCGGCGAGGTAGATTTCCGCCTCTTTGCAACCCATGCGTCCCTTGAAGTTTCGGTTTGCGGTGGACAGACAAGCCTCACCCGGAGCGAGTACGCCCTGATGCGCTCCGAGACACGGCCCGCAGCCCGGCGGCAAAACCGTCGCGCCCGCTCGCGAGAGCGTCAGCATAGTCCCATCTTCGGTTGCCGCCTCGAAAACCGCGCGCGAGGCCGGCAAGACCAGCAGCCGCACGTTCGGCGATATTCGCTTGCCTTTGAGAATTCCCGCCGCCTCCCGCAAATCATTCAGCCGGCCGTTCGTGCAGGTGCCCAGCAAACACTGGTTGATCCTGGTGCCGGCGGCCTCGCCGACGGGGCAGACGTTGTCGACGGTATGCGGCTTGGCCACGACCGGTTCGAGCGCGGCCAGATCGTATTCCAGCTCGCGTACATAGTCCGCGTCGGCGTCCGCCCATAGCGGCTCGTAGCTGCCGCGCGCGACGCCGACCTGTTCGAGATACTCGACCGTCTGCTCGTCCACGGGGAAGACGGCGACCTTGGCTCCCATCTCGATGCCCATGTTGGCGACGGTGAAGCGCTCGGGGACGGAGAGGTTCGCGATATCGCCGTGAAACTCAACCGCGGAGTAGGTCGCTCCGTCGGCGCCGATGTCGCCGATGATCCGCAGGACCAGGTCCTTTGCGCCGACGCCGGGCTGGAAACGGCCGCGGAGCGTGATGCGTAACGTGGGCGGGACCTTGAGCCAGGTCTGACCGGTGAGCAACAGGGCGGCGGACTCGGTGCGATCGACCCCGGTGGAAAAGACGCCGAGCGCTCCGTACGAGCACGTGTGTGAATCGCTGCCGACGATAATCGTGCCGGGCCGGGCGTGCCCTTTTTCGACGAGTATTTGGTGGCAGATACCCTCACCGACGTCGTAGAAGTTGTGAATGCCGTACTTTGCAACGAACTCGCGCACGTTCTTGTGCCCCGTGGCGGTTTTCTCATTGGCCGCCGGGGTCACGTGGTCAAGCACGATCACCGACAGGTCGGGACTCACGACGCCGTACTGCGCCAAATCGTCGCCGATCTTGCCGATGATCGCGGCGGTGTTGTCGTGCGTGAGCAAGTGCGCCGGTCGCACAGTTACGATCTGGCTGACGGCGACCTCATCCAGACCCGCCGCCCGCGCCAGAACCTTTTGAGCAAACGTCTGTCCCATGGCTAATTCCCTCTGGCGGCAAACAGGCCGCCCCGCTGGTAGATGGCCAACTGTGCTTCGGAAACCGGCGTGCCGGCGATCTCCTGCCCGCCGGCCACCCGCCGGATTTTCCCGGTGCGGAAGTCGATCTCGACCTCTTCACCGTCGGCGATGTCCGATGCGCTGGTATCGGCGGCCATGATGGCGAAGCCGGCGTTGATGGCATTGCGCTCGTATATGGCGCCGAACGACTCGGCCACGATCGCCGCCACGCCCAGCGCCTTGAAGCAATCGACCGCCTGCTGCCGCGAGCTGCCGCAGCCAAAGTTCTTGCCGGTGACGACGATGTCGCCCGGCTTGACCTTTTTCGCGAAATCCTCCCAGCCTTCCAGGTTGTCGAAGGTGTACTGCCCCATCTCTGCCAGGTCGGTAATCGTCAGATAGCGGTTGTGGTAGATCATGTCGGTGTCGATGTTGTCCTGCGCGATCCTCCAAACGCGCCCCTTGATCTTGGTAGGACGCTCAACAGAAGGGCTGCGGGCTTCAGCCCGCGCGGCCGTGATTTCCTTAGCCGGTTTCGGTTGCGCGAACCTCACCGGCTCGGCCGGTATCGCGTCACGGGTCGCAATCACCCCCGCGACAGCACTGGCGGCCGCCGTCTCCGGCGATGCCAGGTAGACGCTGCCCTTGCCTTGTTTGCCGGGAAAATTGCGGTTGCCGGTGCTGACGGTTACTTCGCCGGGACCGTTCTGACCGATCTGCCCCGCCGCGCAGCCGGCACAGCCGGCGTTGCCGAAGAGCGCTCCCGCATCTTTGAAGGTCTTGACCACGCCCTCATTCAACAGCCGCCGCCAAACCTCGTCTGTCGCCGGCACTACCTTCAACACCACCCCGGGAGCGACCTTGCGACCCTCAAGTACTCGCGCGGCGGCGACCAGGTCCTCGTACCGCCCGTTCGTGCACGAGCCGATGAACACCGAGTCCACCTTTGTACTCGCGACCTCGGACGTCGGCACTGCGTCGTCCGGATGGCCCGGTCGGGCAACCATCGGCCCGATCCCATTGATACTCACTGTAATGTCGTCGGCGTACTCGGCGTCCGGGTCGGCATAGACCGGCTCTACCTTTCGCCCGCTCGCCTGCTCGCAGAAGTCGAGCACCACCTGGTTCGGCGGAAACAGCACAATAATGCCGCCCATCTCCGTGCACATCGACGCCAGCGTGATGCGGCCAGGCACGTCCAACTGATCGACATACGGACCGTACAACTCGGCGGCAAAGCCGAGCAGGCCGTTGGCGCCGAAGTGCTTGCACAGTGCCAGCGTCACGTCCTTCGGCGTGGCATTGGCCGCTGGCTGACCCTCAACGCGCACCTTTACCGTTGGCGGAACCTTGAACCAGACCGTGCCGAACGCAAAGGCGTGGGCGATGTCCTGGTCGCCCATCCCTTGCCCGAACGCGCCGATGGCCCCCATGATATTCGCGTGCGAGTCGGTCGATACGAACGTTTCACCCGGACACACCATCCCGCGATCCATCGCCAGATGCGTGCCGATGCCGGCGTTGATATCGCAGATCTCGATCCCGGTCTCGCGGGCGAACAGCCGACAAAGCTGCTGGTTCTCGGCGTAGCGCTGGTCGGAGCCGCCGGGGTTACAGTCGAAAGTGAAAAATGTCTTCACGGGATCGGCGACAGACAGACTGTTGTCGCGGATGTTCTTGACGACGTTGGCGCCGCCGAAGTCACGGGCCACACGGGCGTCGATCACCACGTCGACGATATCGCCGGGCCGCACATCTTTGCCGGCGTGTTTGCCGAGGATTTTTTCTACGATTGTTTTTCCCATAGCAATCTCCTACCGCCATCGGGACCGACCTTGAAACCCTCAGCCCCTCGGTCCCTTGAACCCTTGACCCCTACTGAATCAACGTTCCCTTTTCCATCATCACCAGCGGATTAAACGTCCCGAAGTCCGCCTGGTGTATCAGCACCGTCTCGACCACTTGCGGGCGGCCGTCGCCCTCTTTCGCGTGGCACGCGATCGTGTTCAATACCTCGTCGGACAGACCGATCTCGTACGCGACGGCGGTGCCGGAGATCGGGTGTCGGGCGCACATCCCCGAACGGCTCTTGCGAAAAGTTCCCTGCTCGTCCCGCTCGAATTCGAGCAGCTTGCCGACGTCGTGCAACAGCCCGCCAGCCAGCAGCCGATCGTAATCAATTTTGTACGGCATCTCACGATAAATCGCCTCCTGCGCCTTCGCCAGGCCATAGGCGCCCTCGGTGACGGCGATGGTGTGCTCGATGAAGTTGATCCCGCGCGTGTTGGTCAGCAGCGTGAACGGCATCGCCCGCAGATCGTCCAGGCTCTTCCAGCCGCCGCGCTCACACGCGAGCACCCAGGCCTTGACGACCTTTTCGCGCAGCTCGGTGTTGCCGATACGTTCCAGAATGGATCCAAAAACCGATTCGATGTCGCGGTCAGTGATCATGTTGCGCTCACTTGGTAGCGGCCGTCCCCCGTGGCGGCCGTAGTGTTTTAACTCGCCTCACATGTCAATACATACCTTCATCCACGGCCAATCCTGCCACTGCTCGACAAGGCCGGCGCGCACCGGGTTGTTGACGATGTACGTCAAAATGCTCTCGGCAGTTTCGCCTGACCGGCAAACGTGGTCATGGGGTAGCCGTTACAGGTTCCCAATCACCGCGTCGGTCAACTGCGTGGTCGAGGCGGCGCCCTGGTCGAGGACTTCCTGCCGACCCGTCATTCGCATCATGTCGTACGTCCGCGCCTTGCCCTCGGCGATGACGGCGTTGATCGCATCGCGAATGCGCTTGGCCTTGTCGGCCTCGCCGATGTGGTCCAGCATCATGCAGGCCGACAGGAACATCGCGATCGGGTTGACGATCGACGGGTTGAGCTTCTCGTATTTCGGGGCCGAGCCGTGCGTCGGCTCGAAAACCGCCACCTCTTTGCCGATATTGGCACTGCACGCGAAACCGAGCCCGCCGACCAGTCCGGCGAAGCCGTCGGAGACGATGTCGCCGAACATGTTGCCGGAGATGATCACGCCGTAGTCCTCCGGGTTCTTGGTCAGCCACATCATCTGGGCGTCGATGTTGGTCTCCCACAGTGCAATCCCGGGGAAGTCCTTGGCTACCGCGCGGGCCTCGAATGTGATCATGCCGGAGGTCTCGCGGATGACGTTGGGCTTCTCGCAAACCGTGACCGACTTGTAACCGAACTTCTTGGCGTACTCGAAGGCGCCCAGGCAGATCCGGTGGCACGCCCCCCGCGAGAAGATTCGCGTCGAAACGGCCAGGTCCTCGCTGGGCACGTCCTTGAACTTGGCCATCTTCGGGTGTGTCTCAAGTGCCTTGCGCACGTCCGCAGGCGGGTTGGTCCACTCGACGCCGGCGTACAGCCCTTCGGTGTTCTGGCGGAAGATCACCACGTCGACCGCTGGTTCATCAAACCCGTCGTCCGAGCGACGGATGAAGTTGAGCGGGTTGCCCTTGAACGAGCGGCAGGGCCGGATGCAGAAATCGAGGTTGAAATGCTGGCGCATACCGACGATCGGGCTGTAATACACGTAGCCCTTGTCCCGCAGCGCCGGCGAGAGCTCGGCGGCGGCCTTGTCCTTGGGCTTCGAGGTGATCGCGCCGAACAGCCCCAGCTTGTGCTCGGTGAGCAGGTCGATGGTCCGCTGGGGCAGTGCATTACCCTCCTTGATCCAGAACTCCCAGCCGATGTCGGCATTGACGTACTCGGCTTCAAAGCCGACCGCGTCAAGGACTCGAATCGCCTCGGGGAGCACGGTGTTCCCAATCCCATCGCCCGGCATACTGACGATCGTTCGCTTGGCCATGTACCTATCTCCTGTATCTCGTGATATTCAAAGATGTGGCTCGGGTTACTGTCCCAACGTTCCCAGTCTTACTATGTTGCACGCACTCTCTGCTTCCGTGGTCCTGCTCTTGCAGATCTCAATACATCCTAATTACTTACCAACTCGGCGCCGGCCTCCAAGGCCTTCAGATTGGTTTCCGCAATCTTGGCTTTCTGGAATTGTGAAATCGCGGTCGCGAAAGCCTCCTGAGAAAACAACCCGGTGTCTTGCAGCATGGTCGCCAGCGCGATTACCGCCACCGACAGCTTGCTAATTTTCTTGGCTGTTTCGGCCCACGGTAGCCGGATAACCCTGGCTTTGGTTTCGGGCAGATCGAGCGACTCCTCCGCGTATAGAGTACAAGTCTCCGGAAGCTTCTCAATTCTAGCACGGGCCCGCTTCAGGCCGTCTTCAGAGATGACGAGAAAATAGTCGGGCGAATCGATGGCCGTGTAGTCGATCCGCTCCCGGCTGACGATGATCTCGGCCAGGGAGTGACCGGTCATCACCGTGATGGGGTAGTCGTCCTTTTGCGTGGCGTCGAGGCCGCTGAACATGGACGCCTGCGCGAACAGTGTCGCGGTCGATTTGATTTTTTGTCCCGCGCTGCCCGCGAGGACGATGCCGGTCTGCCTGCTGACGGAATTGTCGTATTTCTTCTCGATCGGGAGTTTGGGTTTGATGACACTCTTGCCGGCTTCGTACGCTTCTTTGTAGTGCACGCTGTATTCCGGCCGCGGATTGTCCGCCAGTAGACCCACTTTGAGGTTGTAGCTCGCCAGCAGATCGTCGAGACCCTTTCTCTTGAGCTCATTGCGCGGCGAATAGTAGGCCGTACACAGCTCCCAGATGTCGATCATCGCGAATCCCGGTTGGTCGATGGCCAGGGCCATGACGTCGGAAAGCTCTTTGTCAAACATGGTGGACCTGTAAGCCCAGGCCGCGCCCGCCGCGATGGCGGTCCCGCAGAGGTCCATCGGACCTTCCACGTTTCCCCAAGGCGTGGTGGAGGTCAACCCGTCGGTCGGCGTAGTGACCGAATGCTGACCGCCGGTCATGCCGTAGTTGAAGTTGTTGCCCACGATCAGCGTGATGCCGATGTTGCGGCGGGCGACGTTCAACAGGTGCGTACCGCCGATGCCGCACCCACCGTCGCCCTTCAAGGCAATAATAGTCAACTCGGGGCGTGCCAGCTTGAGCCCGCAGGCATAGGTAATCGAGCGGCCGTGCAGCCCGTGGAACGCGTTCGTGGTGAAATACCTGTCCGACAAGCCGATGCAGCCGATATCGGTGACGATCACGACGTTTTTCGGGTCGAGCTGCAACTTTACCAGGGCCTTGTCGAGGGCTTTGATGAGTACGTAGTGTCCGCAGCCGGGACAGAACGGCAACGGGCCGAGTTTGTCGGTCATATACGTGGTGTATCCGTTCGCGGCGGCTTTCGTTGTGCTCACAGCAAACCTCCCGTCCGCTGGATCTCCGCCGGGGAGACCAGACTCGTATTCATCTTGCCCACGCCGACCACTTCCACCCCCGGCGGCGCCAGCCTTTCTATCTCGAGGCAATACTGGCCCATGTTCATCTCGGGCACGATTACCTTCTTGATTCCCTTCATCGCCGACGTGATGGCCTTCTTCGAGACCGGCCAGAGTGTCTGGAGGATCAGCGAGGATATCTTTGTCCCGCGCGCGCGGGCTTCTTTGACGGCTACCGTCGCGGACCTCGAAATGATGCCGTAGCTGATAATCAAGGTCTCGGCACCCGCTTGAAAATCTTCCTTGTACAAGGCCATGTCATCCGCGGCCTCGTCGATCTTGGCCGTGTAATGGTCGATCATTTCCTGGATGACGGCGGGGTTGGTCGTCAGATAAGCGGTCTTGTCGTGTGTGGACGTCGTATAACGGGCGATGTATTCACCCCCGAAGTCCGACATCGCCGGCACATCCGTCAGCCCATTAAAATTGTGCGGCACGTAGTCCTTGCCCGACGCCACCTTCTTACGTTCCACCAGCGGCGGTAGCTCGATGGCGTCCAGGTCCACCGACTCTTTGGTAACGCCTATCTCTTTGTTGGCCATGATGAAGACCGGCGAGCGGTATTGCTCCGCGAGGTTGAAGGCCCGGTACGTCAGCTCATACGCCTCGCCAATGGTGGCCGGGCTCAAGGCGATGACCGGCAACCCGCCGGAGGTAATCCAGCGGGTAAATTGGATGTCCCCTTCGGCCCCCTTGGTAGCCGACCCGGTGGCCGGACCCTGGCGCTGAATGTTCACTATCACCATGGGCGTCTCGCCCATCTGGGCCAGCCCGACGCTCTCGCTGTACAGGCTCAAGCCCGGCCCGCTGGTGGCGGTCATCACTTTCCGGCCGGTCATCGCCGCCGCGATGCAAAAGCCCATCGAGGCGATCTCATCCTCGGCCTGGATGGCGGTGCCGCCGGCCTGGGGCACCAGTTCCAACATATAATGTAAGATGGACGACGCCGGCGTGATCGGGTAGCCGGCGAAGAAGTCACATTTCGCCTTCATGCACCCCCGGGCGATCGCTTCATTCCCTTCTAGGAATTCCCGTCCCATCTGATCTCCCTCGATATACGCAGGTACTTTAGCCGCTCAACGGCTTCCGGCTGCTGCCGTTCCGAACTGATTGAAGACGCAAAAGATGTGACTTGTATCCGGCAAACACGGTAAACGTACCGCCTGTACATCCACGGACAACGTTTGCACAAACGCGTGTCAGTGCCTCGGAAAGAACGAGCCGTTCGAGCGGTGTCCGGGAGCCGGTGCTCTTCGGGACTAACCTCGGAACCCACTCCTCATCAACCGCCGGGACGACTCGAATCCCAACCATCATCAACACGCACGGGGCATTTTACTTCCCGCCGGGAAAGGCGTCAAGGAACAAGCGCGCGCTGGGTGAAGGGGGGTAGAGTCGAGACGTGGCGCGGTGGGGTAGATCGGGCATAGCGTGTTGCCGACCCTTTCGGTTGTCGGGGCCTCGGTAGCCCAATCATGCTCCGTTCCCACGTCTCGACTCTACCGGGAAGCTTCGAAAACCAGGGGAAGGCTGGCCCCCAAGGCGGGCCGAAGCATCAGGCACGGCTTGTGTTCATGAACCCCCGGCCGAGGAATGGAATGACGAGTAACAGGTGTCGGCAAGGAGCCTCTCACGGAACCGACCTCATGAATTCCACTTGAACCCCGAGCCAGGACAGAAAAGCAGGCAAATCAACGGTCGGCGACAGCGTCGTTGTGAAAAAACCGTAGCGGCTTCGCACCTGTCGCTATTTCTCGGTTAGATTCCCCACATGGACGAACTCGCCGTCGGCCCCGAACTCGTCGGTGCAAAAGTCACCAACGCCGCCCGCCCCGAATGGGGCGTGGGAACCGTGCTGCGCGTCCAGCAAATCCGCGCCGGCGACCGGCCGGCCCAGCGCGTCTCGATCCAGTTCGCCGTCGGGCACCGTATTCTGGTGATCCCGCCTGCCCGACTGCTTCCGCCACAATCCGAGCCGCGGCGTGAAGCCGGCTGGCTTGAAGGCCTCGGCAAGACCACGCTCGACGACCGCCTGCGCAGTCTGCCCGAGCAGGTGACGCAGGTCCTCGGTACGCTTCGCGAGCGCCTCGCCGCCGTCATCCCGCTGTACGCCCTCGGCGAGGATTCCCCCGTTCTGCTCCGCTGGGCCGTCTCCCAGACCGGCGTGGCCGACCCGCTCACCCATTGGACACGCGATGAACTGCTCGTCGCGCTGCGCGACTTCTGCAACGAACGTGACGCCCATCTCCGTAACGTCGCCGCCCTTCTCAAGCACAAGGAAGGCCCCGAGGCACTTCAAGACGCGCTGGCCGACCTCCCCGAGCCGCTCCGCCAAAACGTCCAAACCGCCCTACAACGCCCGATCTAAAACCAATATTCACGAAGATTAAGGTTTATCCAGTATTGCCGGGGAACTTGAACCGCCAAAACGCCAAGTCGCCGAAACAGGCAAGGCAATCGTGTGGGGAAATCCATCCACATTACGGCGAGCGGGCTGTTTCTCTCGAATACCGGTTCACCATTGCAGCGGTCTGTTGACCCGCTATTGACTAACCTCGAACGCGTGGCGCTACCTGAAATCCTTGGCACTGCTAATGGTTGTTTTCTTCTCCATTCGCGAAGAAATCGGCCGTTTGCAGTACAGGACCGCGTGACCCACCCGCAAGGGTGGAAGGCAATTCGTTAATGGAAGAGCCGAATTCGGTAAGAACGCACCGTTTACCAGATAATCAACCATTGTCCATCCCGGGACATCGTGAGCAGGGTGTCTTTTCGGTAAGCGTGCATAATGCGGAATCGCCGCCCGTGCGGGGTCCAGGGCGTGGAGAGGGGGGGACGGTTCCGGCGTCCAGTCAGCGGGCTACGGTTCGGGGCGTGTCGGCAGGCTCGAGCGTCGCCCGGTAGTTCCAAGCAGGCGCGCTGAGGAGTGATCAGTTCGACGAAATCCGTCGCCGGCTCCTGTCCGAACGAATTGTGCGGCTCCGCGGAGTTGATGCGTTTCTTCAGCGCGTTGTAGTCGAGGCAGAGCGTCCGGGCGGTTCTGCAAAATCCGTACGCTCTAGGAGTCTGTCCGAGGAAAAGGCCGCTTTGTGGGGCAGCCTCCGAGTTTTAGGGGTGTTGCGTTTGGGCCCCCCCC